>JAYPIC010000048.1:0-11265 GCA_038127595.1 bacterium
TAGAACCTAATTTTGACAGCTTGTCGGATAAAGTTTCAAAATTATCTTTATTTTGAATCTTAATTTTTTCTACATTAATAATTCCACCAGTATCGACTTTTTTTTCAATCTGAAAAATACTGACACCTGTAACATTATCACCATTCATAAGAGCCCATTGTATTGGAGCTGCTCCTCTATATTTTGGAAGCAGCGAAGCATGAATGTTAATCGATCCAAATTTTGGTAATTCTATGTATTTTTTAGGAAGAATTCTAAAAGCTACAACAACAAAAATATCTACCTCTAAAGAAGATATTTTTTGAAAAATATCGAGGTTATCAAAATCATCTAACTCTATCAAATTTAAATTATTATCCAGAGCAAATTTACCAACATCAGTATGTTGTAATATTTTTTTCCTACCCATTAGTTTAGGAGGATTTGAAATGACAGCTACTATGTCATGATTACTAGCTAATAAGCTTTTTAGCGGATTAATGGCAAATTTAGGGTTGCCCATAAATGCTATTTTCAAGCTAAAATAATCCTATAGCTTAATAGAGAATTAAAAGCCTCTATAATACAAATCTTTTCTTACCGGATGTACGATGGATTCTTGACATAGATTCATTTTTTATTTTACTTACCTCTCTCTGGACTTTTGCTCTTTGCATTTCACTAACTAGATCAATAATTAAAACTCCATTTAAGTGGTCCATTTCATGTTGAATAGCGCGTGCCAATAAGCCATCAAAATCTTCTTCATACCATTGTTTTTTCATGTCTTGATATTTAAATCTGATTTTTTCTGGCCTAGTCACTTCTAATGCAACTTGAGGTATAGATAAACAACCTTCCGAAAAAACACTTTCACCATAAGACTTTGTAATTTCACCATTAATAAAAATTCTGGGGAACTCCTTTTCGTCTGTATGAGCAATATCAATTATAAAAAGATTCATATCAACACCAACTTGATTAGCAGCCAGACCAATCCCTTCTTCCTCGTACATTGTATCGAACATATCTTCAACAAATGCAGGAAGCTTAGAAAAGTCATTCACAGGTTGACATTTTTTCCTCAAGATGGGATCTCCATAGTTCACTACCTCTAAAACAGACATTATTTCAAATCCTCCTCGTTTGTTTTACCATAAAGTCCGGCTATTGAAGACTTACTTAAAGTTAAAATAGTATTGTTATCAACCTTTATAGCTATTAGTTTATCTTTTTCCTTAAATCCACTTATTTTCCCAACTATACCACCAATGGTAATAATTTTATCACCTTTGCTAAGATTTGATATCATAAGTTCTTTATCTTTTTGCTTTTTAGCTTGAGGCCTCAGCATGAAAAAGTATAAAATTGCCATAATTAATAAAAAAGGTAAAAAGCTTAGCAAACCGCCACCCTGAGCTGACTGTGATTGAGAAAAAAGTAAATCCATTTATATTCCTATTTTGACATGATTAAAATTAAATGTATTTCAATAATATTGTTAAAGGATTTCAACAATATTTATGACTTTGAAATAGCTATTTCAAATGTAGTGCCTTCAGAGATACTAGAAGCTAGCACAGACACTTTGCCTCCATGAACATCATTAATAATTCTCTCGCATAAAGATAGGCCTAAACCCCATCCTGAATTCTTTGTAGTAAATCCTGGTCTAAAAATATTCTTCCAATCTTTTTTGGGAATACCACATCCATTATCAGCAATATGTATCTTTACGTAATGTACATCCTGCTTCAACGCAACTTCAATTTTACCATTCTCCTTATTAATTGCATCAATACCATTTCTAATAAGATTTTCGACAGCCCATGAAATTAGTGTCCCATTTGCTTTGATTTTTACATCAGGATCTATCTTATTTACTAAAATAACTTTTCCACCCAAAGATGGCATTCTTTTTTCTAAATATTCTAATGTACTGCTTATTCTTTCTGAAAGGTTAAAATACTCAACTTCAGGTTTCGAGCCCATCTTACTAAATCTTCTATTAACTTGCTGCAGTCTCTCAATATCTGATTCGATTTCGGGTAATATTTTTTCTAAATCAGTTTTTTCATGTTTTAAATAATCCAGCCAACCTAGTAAAGCTGAAACTGGAGTCCCTAATTGATGAGCAGTCTCTCTGGATAAACCAATCCAAATATTTTGTTTTTCGCTATGCCTTATATACGAAAAGCCAACAAAACCAATGCAAATGAATAACCCTATTGATATGATTTCTACATAAGTCCATATCTTGATTTTTTGGATTAAAGATGAATCACCATAATGTAAGAATCCGAATGTTATTGGTTCTGATTCTTGGTCAAAATAAATTAATGGTATAGGCTCATTAATTACATCCATTGATTTAATAAAAGAAATCCTTTCTTCATAGGTGTTAACCTCTTTTGGTAAATTAGTCCATAGCTGAGGGTTTTTCTTCGTATCAGACTGGATGATTGGAAACTTTACTTTTTTAATTATGTTTTCAAAAATAAAATCAATATTTGAATTCGAATCATCGTTTACAGCTCCAGCAATAATTTCAGCGTATAATTTTACTACTTCTCTATTATCTTCTCGAAGTTCTCTTGATAAAAAACCTGTATAAGAAAATAATCCAATGACTAAAAAAACGCCCACAAGAAAAATAAAGCCTTTGATATTTCCAACATATCTATAGTTATTTTTCATGATTTTTTAAGATTCAGTATTGATTTTCTTTCATTAAAGAATAGAAATAAACAGAAAAAAGTAGCAAGAAAAAATGATGCCCTTGATGTCAATCTAGCGGTTTGCCAATCTGAACTATCATAATAGAAAACTACTTCATGTTTTCCATCTGGAACATAAACGGACCGTAAGACATGATTAGCTTGGTAAATTTTAGTATTCTTACCGTTAATCTTACACTTCCATCCAGGCTTATAATATATTTCAGAGAGCACAAGAAGTGAGCCTCCTTTAGAAAAACAATTAATTTTTACTGTGTTAGTTTTTAAATCTATTGACTCAATGTAACCATCACCATTTTCATCAAGTATTGGTCCATCATATCCCACTAAAATAGCCTTTTCATTTGGTCTAAAAGATATATCCATCAATCTATTTAATGATGCTTTTTGATCTTTAACATTATCTATTTTATTAACAAACCATGCTCTGGGCAGATAATCAAGGTTCTGATAAATACCTTCCAAACCAGTAATTTTAGTAAAAGCAGGGTTTTTCACTGCTTTTTTTGTTAGAAGATATTTTACATTAAGCATATTTAGAATTGTTGGTCTTTTAAATCCACCAACATCCATAAGGTCTTGATAATTTCTAAGCTTTACAGCTCGATAACCACCAATAGATTGGATACCCCAATATCCATAGGTATTAGATCCAAGATCATCGGCCGGGAAAATTCTAAAATTACTATCATCGTCAAGAATATAATCGATAACAGCATCTTTAATAAACTGAGATTCAAAATTTTTCTTTTTTGTCAATGATAAAAATTCATTATTCAATATCCATAGATCTATGACTAGTATAGCAAGCATACTATATAAAAATAAATTTTTATTTATTTTTCTATGAACATAACTCCAAATAAGCCCAAAAAAGCTTAAAGATATAGCCAAAGCTAAAATTAAACCCTTATTGAAATAATCAACTCTTATTGCTTGAACAAATTGAATGTAATTAGGAAATCTGGCATCTCCGGGGGATGAAAAATTAAAAATAGACTCTCCAAAAATAAAAAATAAAATAATTATTCCAATAAAAGTACCGACAACAATTTGTGAGCTTTTTATGACATCATCTTTATTTAATTTGATTATATAATCAATAGAAGTTGCTGCTAAAAAAGAAAAAGTAAATACCAATATCAGATATATCATTGAGGGTATTCTAAATTTTGAGAAGAAAGGAGCATAATCAAACAATAATTGGTATAGCATAGGAAAATGCTTACCAAACCCAACAACTA
Organism: bacterium; assembly: GCA_038127595.1. Classification (GTDB taxonomy): domain Bacteria; phylum Fidelibacterota; class Marinisomatia; order Marinisomatales; family UBA1611; genus TMED80. The sequence goes on from JAYPIC010000048.1 coordinate 3,962, forward strand.
AAAATATCAAACTTATAATCCAAAGAAAATTTTCATAAGATGAAAAGTTCCTCTCTCTAATTCTTGAGACTAAAGATAAGATGGGCAAAAGTAAAATCAATAACCCCATATAGTGTGTAGATTGAGTAAATGGCATATAACCCCAATAGGATGCCTGTTTCATAAATTCTGATGGATTAGTTCTGTTTTTAACACTAAAGTTTTGTAAACCAAAGTGGTATGGGAGTGCAAATGAAATAATTTCCTTGGGGTGAAATGACCACTGAGTTGCATAATCCCATTTTGTTCCTGATGAAGTTTCATTCGTTTCATCAAGCACTGATGGAGCTCCTCTGTTTGAATGGTTTTGAAAAGCAAAAATATCTACATAAGGATCACTCACCATTAATGTAGTCATGGATATGGAAATCAGCAGATAAAAGAGCACCTTGAACGAGGCAATCTTTTTGTCTTTGATTGATTTATCTATAAAACTATATGCCCAATAGCTAAAGATAAACATCCATGTGTAATAAACAACTTGAGGATGATTTACCCACAACTGAAATGCAGAAATGATACTAAGGAATAATATAGACTTAATTGATTTTTCTTGAAATAAATATGATACAGAAAAGAAAATCCAAGGTACAAAAGAAAAAGCCATTATTTTAGTATTATGCCCTGCATTTATTAGGCCGAATACATGTGGTGTTAGCGAGTATGCTATTCCACCAAAAATAGAACTAAAATAACTAATATTTTTAAATCTCAAAAAACAGTATAGTCCTAGCCCTCCAAGAGAAAGATAAAACCACTGTTTTACCCCGGAATTAAACAATATAAAATTGATAACCTTACTTAGAGGATTACCAGGAGTATATATGTAACCACCATAGGAAGGCATACCAGAAAATAAATTTGGAAACCAATGTGGAAACTCTTCAGTTGACTTTATCCACTCCTTTATTGGTTGATGCGCAAGCATATCGCTAGCTAATGGAACCATTCCATTAACAACCATGTCATATAAAAACAAGAAAACCAAAAAAGGGATAATTAAATATGAATGTTTTTTATACATTTATTTACTTTTTATTGTCATAATATTTGAAATGTTATTTAAATATGTTAAACTATGATAGAGTGATTTATTTATTATAGTCATCAATCATTTTTTCAAGAATTTCAACTAGTTCTAAAGTTAAATTTTTTCGACTAAATTTCTCAAAATTTATTGCTTCAGGGTATTTACTGGATTCCAAGTATTGAACAATATCAGTTGAGTTATCATAATCGAAGCATCTGCCAGATGATGTATTATTTATTATTTCAGCAGCATCACTATCAAGTGGACCAATCATTATAATTTTAGACATCGACCGTATGTATTCGAACAACTTACCGGTTACTATTCCTTTATTTTTTGCTGTATTTGGAATTACCAGTAAAAGAAAATGAGAGTTTACCATCTTTTGAATAGCCTCACTATGGTCAACATAAGGTATAAATTCTACAAATTTTTCAAAACCTTGGTTTTGAATATAAACTTTAACATCAGGATGAATATTCCCAATTAGTTCAACTTTATATTTATTCTGATTATAATTTAATTTAGAAATTACATCAAAAAAAATTTTAGGATTTTGTGATTTAGTCATCGTGCCTATATATCTAATTACAACATTTTCTTTTTCTTTTTCTGGATGTACATTTAAAAAATCTTCTTCGTCATACCCATTATGAATAACCTTAAAATCTCCTATGAAAGACCTCGATATTTCTTTACTAACTGTAACGCATTTTTGGGCACTATTAATTACTGAATCTTCTAAAACTTTATCAAGCTTACTAGTTATCCACCATCTTTTATTCTCATAATTGTAAAACCTATCTGTCCATGGATCTCGAAAATCTGCAATCCAAGGAAGCTTGTTTGACAATGCTAAATTTTTAGCAATCAAATGAGTTGTATAAGGAGGAGCCGTGCTAAATATTGCATCAATTTTATTTTCTCCTAAAATTTTTTTACCTACATTGACAGAATCAAAATACCAACCTACTCTTCCATCCGGAATAACCATATTTAACCTTATCCACCTAAAGAGCTTAATTAAGAAGCCTTCTTGTTTTGCGCTGCTTAATTGGAATGTTGGAGTAGTACTCTTTTTATTTAAACAGTTAAAAATTTTATGAAATGAGTATGATTTTGATTTATAAATCTTATATCCATGTACATCTTTTTCTAAGGTATAATCAAAAACAGGAAAATCACCATTTTCAACAGTTAAAATTATTGGTTTCCAACCAGTTTCATTTAGATACTTACAGAATTTTAACACCCTTTGAACACCAGGTCCTCCGCTTGGAGGCCAGTAGTAAGTAACTATTAATATTTTTTTCAACTTAATAATATTTTTTCTCAAAACCAGTAAATGAGGATTGACCAAATATAAACCGTTTAATAAACGCCATAATAAAACCTAAGCCATATCCTAAAATCTGGAAAGGAATTACTAAAAATAAATTAAACAGCACTTTTATATTTTGTGTTTTCAAACCTCCATATATGCAAATAATTGAAAGAATCATAAAATAAAAATACATTAAGGGAATAAAAATATTTGGGTAGAAAAATATTCCAAAAATTGAAAGGAAAAAGATTGCTGTAGCAGCTGAGGGTAAAAAATGAACTAGCTGTAACATTTTTCTATCTATTTTAGCAAGATTAACTCTTGCTACACCCCAATTGAAAACCTGCCTGAAGAATTTCAATAATGTTGTTCTTCGTCTATGATATACGATTGCATTATCTAAAAGTTTAACTACTGCTTTCTCATTTATTATTCTATTACTAAGCTCGATATCCTGGCCATGTCGAAGAGAGCCAAATCCACCAATTTTTTCAAATAATGTTTTTTTTACACCCATATTATGACTTCGAGGGAAAAATTTTGAAATCATATTTTTGTTATGGCCCCTTATACCTCCAGTTGTTAAAAACGAGGTCATTGAAAAATTTATAGCTATTTGAATGGGTAAAAAGTTATCTTTTGCCTCATCTGGACCACCAAAAGCATCAAAATCATTATTTTTATAGGCATTGAAAATAACTTCTAACCAATTAATATCAGCTTCACAATCAGAATCAATAAAAACTATTAATTCACCTTTAGAATTTTTTACCCCATTATTTCTTGCAGATCCAGGGCCAAGATTTTTTTGGGATACATATAATAAATTAAATTTAAATTTATTTTCCAAACTTTTTACATACTCTTCTGTGCCGTCTGTTGATCCATCATCTGAAATAATCATTTCAAAAAATTTAGGATCCAAAGTCTGCTTTTCCATTGATTTAAATAAATGAACTAGCTCCTCTTTTCTATTAAATGTTGGAGTCACGACACTTATTACAGGCAATTGTATAAACATATCAGGCTGCAGATTTTGTTGTGTTTTTATATAATCTCTTTGACTCGGTCTTCTTTACCTTGGCTGTGACGAGCCATTATTTCACCGAGTAGTCCTATTGAAAAAAATTGAATCCCGATTATGATTAAAACTATTCCAAGTAATAATAAAGCTATGTGTTTTGAAAATGGCTCTAAAAGAATAAACTTGTAATACAGCACTGCTAATTGAATGAGAAACCCGAAGGAAAAAGTAACAAGACCTATAGCACCAAAAAAGTGCAATGGTTGCTGAGTATACTTATTTAAAAACAAAATAGTGAGAAGATCAAAAAATCCATGGAATATTCTCGATCCACCGTATTTTGTTTCCCCATGCAATCTTGGTCGATGATTAACTACAATCTCAGCGACAGAAAAGTTTTTTTGACCCGCTAGTGCAGGAATATAACGATGTCTTCCTCCAAAGACTTCAATAGATTTTACAACGGAACTTCTATAAGCTTTTAAGACACAATTAAAATCATGAATTTTCACACCAGTAAGTATCCTAGTAACAAAATTAAAAATTTTTGAAGGAAATGTTTTTGTCCAAGGGTCATATCTCTTTTTTTTCCAACCTGAAACTAAATCAAAACCTTCGTTTAACTTACTAATAAGTGCAGGGATTTCGTTTGGGTCATCTTGTAAATCAGCATCCATTGTTATGATAATATCACCCGAAGCATATTTAAAACCCTCAGAAAGGGCAGCAGATTTACCAAAATTTCTAAAAAAACTAATCAGCTTCACTCTAGGATCTTTTTCAATCATATTTTGAATGATTAACTTTGATTTATCAGAGGAACCATCGTCAATAAATACTATTTCATGTTCTTCAAACATTTTGATTGAATCAGTTATCTGGTGATGTAATTCTCTTAAAGAGCCTTCTTCATTAAAAACTGGTATAATAATTGATAATTTCACGCTTAACTAAGGATAATATCCCAATATTTTTTTAAGTCCAAATAATTTTGATTAAATATCCTAGATTCAATTTTTATAGATAATTCTTGCCTATTTGTATTGTCAATAAATACTGCTTTATCAACAAATGAACTATCTGGATTACTTTTACCTAATTTAATTTCAATCTTCTCTTGTCTAGGTACGCTAATTTGTTTTGATATTATTTCTTCACCCCAAAGGAACTTAATTAAATGATTTGGGTTTAAAACAGATAAAAGTGGTATTATTTCGCTTATACTTGAATGGCTGTATTTTTTATTCTCAATTAAGTTCCACGCATCGATTGAGTCCCGAGTTAACCATAGCAATAATACCTTACGTCCAAGGAAATCTTGGAACTGACAAAAAGAGCTATCATTTTGAGACATAAAACTAAAGGTCAAATTACCGCTGAAATTTCCAACTGAGGATATTTGGCCGCGTCCAGTACATGATTTAACTTGATCAAAAATAATATCGTCACTATGACTTGCAAGCTCTTTATTTGTCGAAGCGCAATTAAAAAGAGTTAATAAAAAAAATGTAAGTAAAAATATTTTCATTCAGTTAACATTTTTTGATGTATCTGGAGGCTATCTCCGCCTATGTCGATAGCTTCTAAGTAAATTAAGTTAGCTTTTGATATCTGATTCATTGCTTTTAATATATCTGCTAAATGCTCGACTATAACAGGGTTTGTACTATCTATACTGTATGATTGCTGGACGTATTCAAGAGATTTTTCATATTGTTCAAGGTGGAAATATATCCAGCCTAAAGTATCAAGATAGGGGGCAGAATTTGGCTGGACTTTGTTTGCAATCAAGGACATCTCTAAAGCTAATTCCAAATTAGCTTTACGCTCTACCAAGCTATAAGCAAAATTATTGTATGCTTGAGCATCTGTAGAATCCGTCTTAATAAGATCTAAATACAAACTGTCAGATTTTATCCACCGTCCTGTCTGATCATAAATCATCGCTAGAGTATGCTTACTACTTCTGGATTGGGGGTAGACTTTCAAAGCAAGTTTGAGATATTCTTCAGCGCTTGGTAAATCTTCATTTTGAAAATAAGAAGTGCCTAGCAAATATAAAGCCGAATAATTATCTTTATATTTATCAATATTTGGCTTTAAATATGTAATCGCCTTTTCAGGAGAATCATTATTTAAAGAAATGATTGCGGCATTAATATATCCTGATTGATCATCAGGGTACTCTCGTAATAATATATCATTAAAAATGGTAGCATCTTTAAAATTTTCTTTTTCTAAGTATAGAGAAACGAGCCGTTTAACTATATCTAATTCAGAACTATCTGGAACATGAACTTCTACAAGAATTTTTATTGCACTATCGATATCATTTAATTCTTGCAACACTGCACTTTTTTCAAGAGTCAAATTGGTTGTTTTTCCACTTATTCTTTCAAGTTCAGAAATAGCAAACAAAGTGTTTTCATAATTTTTGTTGTAAGCAGTTATCTGTTTATAAGTTATCCAATAATTGCTATTACTTGGATTATATTGCACTAATTTTTTACAAACTTCTTCTGCTTTATCATACAATTCTGCGCTCAAAGACAACTGCATAGCACTTTCAAGTGATTTAAAATTTTGGGGGTTAACCTCAAATGCTCTTAAGTAAAAATCGATTGAATTATTCCATTGCTTTTGAAGCTTATATAAGTCACCAATTATTGTTAAATAGTTATCATTGTCCCCATCAATTTTTAAAAGAGCAAGAAATTGAACCAATGCTAGATCATATTGTCTATCCATTAGATATAATTGCCCAAGTAATTCTCTACCGCTTAAATCCTCAGGATCAAGATCAATTGCAATTTTAAGATGATCTTCAGCTCGTCCTGATCTTCCCAGCCTCCTATATGCGTCAGCTATTGATATATGAATGGTTGAAGCATTGGGGTCGATGTCTAAAGCATCCTGAAATTCTAAAACTGCCAAAGCATAATTACCTTGATTAAGTAGAAATTCACCCTGCATAAAATAATGGATGGCAAGGTCTCTATTTTTTATATCATCTCCTTTTACTACTAATATAGATAACGAAATAATTAAAAAACTTAAGTAACTAATTTTAATAAACTTATGCCGCATAATTTAACCTGAGATTGAACTGTAAATTGTAACGTCATTGCCTCCATTTTCTTTTGTTTTATATAGGCCTTCATCCGCAAATTGAATTAAATCTTTAAGTGTATCTGAATCCTTGGGATACTCTGATAAACCACAGCTTATAGTCATATCTACCTCCTCCCCATTCATAGAAAAATTATAGTCTTGGATATTTTGCACTATTCTTTTGGCAACAGTAGTAGCTGCTTCTTTATTTGTATTAACCAGAACTACAGTAAACTCCTCTCCTCCATACCTGGCAACTAAATCAATGCTACGAACATTATCTTTAATAATTTTAGCAGTGGTCTTGATGACATAATCGCCATAGGGGTGCCCTAAAGTATCATTGATTCTTTTAAATTTGTCTAAATCATAAATCAAAAACACCAATTGGTGCTGAAACCGCCTTGCTCTTTCAATCTCTTCTTGAGCTCTATCAATAAAAGTTTTATGGTTTAGCAAACCAGTAAGGCCATCTCTAATTGCATCTTCATAAATATTCTGATACTCAATGAACCATGACATACTGGTTTGCATTGCTCTAGCAATTAAACTTAAAAGGTCCTTATCTTTATTATTATAATTATTATGAGTGAATCTTTCTATTGTTATTGCACCCCAAAGACTTTCATTCAAGAATAACGGGACACTTAAAAAATTATTTTGAGAAAAATCATTTTTTTCATTAGGCGAAAACCGAAATAAATTATATTGTTCATTTGAACCAACGACTATATCATTTTTTACATAAGATAATCCATTGATGGTGCCATTTACAT
>JAYPIC010000048.1:11275-12245 GCA_038127595.1 bacterium
CTTAATAACAGCGTTTTTACCATCTTTATTAATTGCTGAGAATGTCAAACAGTCATATTCAAAATAATAATTAATGATGTTTCTAAATTTATTTAAAATATCAGATTCTGATTGCGATAGATTAATATCTGTTAATAAATCAAAAATTTGATTTTGGTCATTCTTATTATTAATTGTTTTTTCTAATATATCTAGATCTAATATTCCAATGGTAATGATGTCTGCTATATGCTTTATGATTTTTTGATTATTTTCATTAACATTGCTAAAGTGGTCTGACTTAACAACTATAAATCCAGCAATGAGCTCATTTATAATGATAGGTTGTAAAATAACACATTCACTCCCTTTGATAGTTTCTTCTTTGAAAAGAGAATTCCAATATTCTTTGTTATCTTTTTGATAAAATAAATTTTGTTGGTTATCACCGTTAAGCTTTTCAATAAAATTATTTTCCAGAGGAAGTGAATCAATAAATATTTCAGAAGTAAAACTTTTAAGCTCTAATAATTTTGAATCTGGTTGAAAAAAATAAATACCTGCTTCAAAATCATGCGAAATATCTTGTATAAGTGAAAAAGCTGCATCAATCAAATCGGAGAATTGCGAATTTGGATTATTTTTTATTATGTATTTATCTTTATGTTGGTTTAAATCAATACCTTCAGAGCTATTTTTAAATTTTAATGTTTTATAGAAATAATTTACCAACCATGCCAAACCAGCTATCGATATCAACTTATTAAATAATCCTAAAATAGGACTATTATCGCCTAAGAAGACTAGAGATAATACGTTTATTGTAAATATGAAGAGAATTAAAGTATCTGTAGAGTGTTTATTCATCATTATTTAATAATTAAATTCACTAATGATGAATTTACCAAGCTTTTGATTGATTTAAAAACAGGTATAAAACATTATCTAATAGTTAACAAACTTAATTTTATTGTCTTTATTTGGTTTATAT
>JAYPIC010000049.1:0-12164 GCA_038127595.1 bacterium
AATATTATTCAATGGCTCTTTTTTATTGTTTAATATTTCAATGATAAAAACACTGATAACAGCAGCACAACAGAACCCTAAGACCGTAATCTGATGGTGAGAATAAATTCCGGCATAAGCAAGCGCAACAAATAAAGTGATAATAAATCCAAAAATACGGTTTGGTGAAGAACCTTTCAGTTCACACATTTTGAAAAATTCATCAATACCTAAAATCATAATTAATGCTGTTACAATCGCGAAAGCAGGATTTCCAACATAAATACACCCTAGACCAAGAGGCATTCCTAAAATAAGTATTAGTTTTCTACCTTTAAGCTCTTTCATATCTTAATTTACAATACCTAGCCTATAAAACTTAGACTATAAGTTCAACCCCATTTTTAACAATATTGACTGAAACGGGGGTTGATCCAATAATCTCCCCATCAATGTTCAAACTACCATGTTCTCTAGGTTGAATAGAAAAAGATTTACAATGAACATATTCGCAAGCATCGTGATCTATGTGGGATCCATCAAATAATTTTGGAAAAACAGAAAATAAAGTAAAGCTAGAGGTTTTCTTTACAATAATTAAATCGATTTTGCCATCGTCTATTTTTGCCTTTGGAGCCATTTTCATATCTTTGCCCACGTATTTGGTGTTACATGCAATAATAAAAGAAAAAGCGCCATCTCGCTCCTTTCCATCAACGATTAATTTTGAATCTCTTCTTTTGTTCTTGATAATTTCAAATACAGATGCAATGTTATAGCGTTGCCCACCGAAAAACCTTAGCTTTTCTGCTAAAACTGAAATATCCGTGGCCATACCCCAACCAATTAAGTTTAAAGAATAATATATATTTTCTCCGCACACCGCTCTCATCATATCGAGCTTTTTAGACTCATTTTTAGATATTTTTCCTACAGCATCGACTACATTTTCAATACCTATTGTCTTCATGAATGAGTTTCCAGTGCCATTAGGAATTATAGAAATCGGTATTCTTTCATTTTCGCCTCTATCAAGCATTCCATTAAGGACTTCGAATAATGTTCCATCACCACCCATTGCACAAACAGAATCATAATGCATTAAATCAGTTTTTTTTACTAGGTCGATAGCATGCCCAGCATATTCCGTTTTATTTAAAGTATATTCTATATTATATTTTTTAAATTCATTTATTACAATATTTAAAGAATCTTCGAAACTAAGAATTCCACTTTTAGGGTTGGTTATTAAAAGAACCTTAATCATTTTGGTCTTTCTCTGTGATGCATGTATTTACCATCGCCCCATTCTATAATATCAACCTGAACTTTGGCAGTACCTTGCTTGATAAAATCTAACTTTTTTGCGGCGCCATAAGAACAATCTAACATTCTACCTTCAATGTAAGGACCTCTATCATTAATTCTTAGGATCAATGATTTTCCATTATCTAAATTGGTTACCCTTGCTACTGTATTTAAAGGCAATGTTTTATGTGCAGCAGTTAGGCCATACATATCATAAATCTCGCCATTTGCTGTAAGCTTACCATGAAAATCCTCTGCATAAAAAGAACTTGTCCCTACCATTCTTTTTTTGTGTTTCACATTTGTATTTACAGTTTTCGGATCAATGAATTTAGGGTGGCGTTTCGTTTTTGCTTTTTTCGGAGTTACTTTGACCGTTTTTTTACTTTTATGATTTGTACTTGATCTAGCATACCTTGGTGCGCTAGAGCATGACCAAAAGAATATAATTAGACTAAAAATGACTACATTATTTCTCATTAATCTGCCTTATCGCCTCATATAAAACAATGCCAACACTCGTAGCAAGATTTAGACTACGAATATTCTTATTTATCATAGGTATCGTGCATGCATTCTCTGGATATTCATTTAAAATATTTTCAGATATACCTGCTGTCTCGCTACCAAAAATAATAATATCATTTTTAGTAAAAACTCTATCCGTGTAAACATTTTTTGATTTTGTTGTGAGCAAGTGAAACTTATTTTGAAATGCATCCAAACAGTATTCATCAATACTTGGAAAGTATTCCCATTTTATATGATCCCAATAATCTAACCCTGCTCTTTTCAGATATTTATCTTCCATATCAAATCCCAGGTTACCTACTAAATCTAGTTTTACATTATTAGCCCCACACAACCTAGCAATATTGCCTGTATTAGGAGGAATTTTTGGCTCAAAAAGTGTAACCGTAAGCAATTTTAATACCCTTTTGATAAATTATAATTAATCTTTGGAATGCAGTATGGATCCATAATAAGAGAAGTTGCCATTCCAAATAATGTTGCACCTGCGTCTCTAGCAGCATTTAAATGATGGACGGTGGAAATACCACCTGTGGCCATTATAATTAAATTCATATCAGAAAATAAATTAATCATCTGAAGGGTACGCGGAAAAATTGCTAGACCGCTTAATCCTCCGCCGCCTCTTGGCAAACTATCTTTTTTTAGACCAAGGTATTCAATGGTCTTAAACTGTGTATTGCCAGCATTTACGATCATTTTTTCTTTTGCAAGGATAATATCTCCAATACTTTTTAAATGCTCATCTTCCCAATCTGGTGAGACTTTTATTGAAATTACCTTTGAACTGTAGCGTCGCATGTAATCAATTAGCTTTTCTAAATCAGACAAATTATCTCCAAGGCAACTACCAGTATCCGTATTAGGGCAACTTATATTTAATTCATAAAAATAATTATTGATAGATGAAGTTTTTAATTGTTTTTCAATCGTATCAAAACAATGTATGTAATTATCAAAATTCTCCCCTCCTATTGATAAGCCCAAAGGTTTATCATTCGACCATAATGGTGAATCAATAATGGAATTTGAAAATGATTCCACGCCTTCGCCGGGAAGTCCAAGCGCATTAACTAAACAAGCCTGACGCTCTAACCTTACCTGCTGCAATCTTGGTCTGTGATTCCCATTCCTTTTCTCACTCATAATTGTTTTAAAAACAGCCCCTCCAAGCCCAAGCTTTAACCAGATATCAATTAACTCTTTTTCTGATTTAAATGAAGCTGCAATCAGGGGAGATTTAAACTTCAAGTCATATACTTCAATGGCAATATCCTTTGGAATGGGAAAAGAATATGCAAATGCACCAAAATACTTATTGATTCTAATGAGGTTACTGTCCCCGAATTCAACTATGGATTCAAGATCCTTTTTTTGACTAGATATGAATTGAAAAAAAGATACCAGAAATTTGACTGAGAATCGTATAGTTCTGTATAATATTGAAAATAAATATTTACGTAGTATCACTTATTAGTTTATAGTTACAGTTGAATCATTTTTTAATGTTGATAACATATTCTGGATGATCTTAACTCTCATTTTTGCAATGTTATTTTGTTCAGAATTTGGGTGAATGGAATTTATCCACGCATAATATTTTGCTGCACTATCCAACTCTGCATATTTATAATCATATTGATATCCTAGAAAATATGCTGCAGATACCGATAATTCACTTAACGAATCAGCCTGAATTACTTTTTTAAATTGCTTTAATGAAGATAAAGGGTTTTGTTTCCACATTTTTTCCGCATCCGAATAAAGTTGCTCTATAGGCCGAAGGGATGAATCAATATTTTCATTATCAAATAAATAAGATGTATAGTCTGAAGCAGGAAACTCAGCTTTTAGAAGAGAACTGTAATAGTCTAGCTTTAAAGAATCTGCTAATTCAGCAAAAATCATAGAAAGCGTAAATAACGCTTTTGGATAGTATTGAGATGATGAATCCTCTTCAAGAATTCTTTCAAAATAAACGATACCAGAGTCAACTCTTTCAAAACTGAAGGCTTCAATGTCTCCAATGAGGTAGAGAAGTTCTTGAATAGGTTTTTTTGGCATTTTATCAACAATTTTTGTTGAATCTAATTTTATTGAATCATTACTTAGAGTATCAAACTTTACATCATATTTTTTTAATGAGGCTAATACATCGATATACTTATCGATAGCTTTTATTTTAGAGTCGCAAAAAGGACCATATTCTGTCCTATTATATTCTTTTTTTACTTGGGAAAATTTCTCTTTTGCTATACTTGGATTCCACAACTCAGAAAGATACAATTTCCCCAGCAAATAGTAAGCCTCTGCTGAAGTTTCTGTCCTTGGGTAATCATTAACAATGGATTCTAACCTAACCACAGAATTATCAACATCGTTTTGATCTATATACAACTGAGCTAACTCAAGCTCGAGATCGCCCTTAATATTTTTAAATTTTTCATCAACTAGCATTGATTTTATTTTTCTCTCAACGCTTCTGTGATCACCTAAAATTCTTGAAATCTTTAAAATCTGAATGTGTGCATTTTCAATTTTCTCTTTCGTAAGAGAATTTTTTATAACCTCTTTATATGCACTTTCTGCTACTGAATAATTTTCTTTGTTAAACGCTATTTCTGCTAGCTGGTTGTATACAATCCCTTTTTTGCCTCGCTCTTTAATTACTTTTGCGCCTTCCTCAAGGTGAAATAAAAAATCATCATTTCGATTTAGCTCAAGGAAAATATCTGCAAGGGATAAATGACTCTGAGCTACTAAATCATTTTTCAAAGAACCATCAATGATCAATTCAAGCTCATCAATAGCAGTTTGAGTTTTCCCTTTCTTCCATTTACAAACTGCTGACCAGTATTTCGCTTCAGCAATTTGATCTTCACTTCCTTTATCAAAAATCAACTTCAAGTTTAAGATAGCATTATCATATTCAGAGCGATAAAACTGAGCTTTCGCCATTAATAAAATCGCATCATTAACATATTTTGATTCAGGATAGTCTGATAGCACTACTTTACACTTTTGTATAGTTTTACCATAATTATCGATAGCTCTTAATGGAATACCTTTATCAGATTTTTCTAACCTAAGTAGGTCGGCCTCTTTAAAATATCTTTCTGCGTTATAAAAAGTGTTAAAATAAGCGCATGAGGAAAGCATTAAACTAACCGATATAGGAATTAAGCGGTGTATTATCCAAATTCTGAACATAAATACGAATTAAATTTACTTATTTGAACAAAGCTAAAGTTGAAAATAATTTAGTATAAATGTTAAGATTTAAAAAATATTCATTGATTATTGCTCTATCTTTGCTCTCCTTGCACGGCCAAAGAAGTAAAGATATGGAAAAATTTGGCTTCATTGATTTGAAGACTGACAGCATGGATGTTCCTTTTTATATTGATGGTATATATGTAGGCAAAAATCCACTTCCCGGCCCTATACCAGTTCTACCCGGGTTTCACTTAGTTGGTTACCTTCCACCAGAGCTTACAAAAAGATATGTAGAAGAGGATCTTTCAGATGCCTACAAGCGGGTTTATGTAGCACCAAATGATACTCTAGAAGTATTTTTGTTTTACGAAAATTATATTAAAGAAACCAAAACTTTAGATGCTCAGTTCATGGTTAAAAGACTTACTGCCCTTAGTCTTGTATTAATGGCTGTTTTTCTTATTTTTCAAATAAGCTAAATTTTTTATTCTAAGCTCTATTGAACATTAGTAATTTTAATCCATGAAACATCATACTTTTGAAGAAGGTCTAAAATACAGACCAGATTATGAGTGGCCAGAGCCAGGAACTGAGAAAAAATGTCCGAAGTGTCAGCGAGAATTAGAATTAGTAGAAAACAGCCCATCTTACTACGGAAAACCATGGTGGTGCTATAAATGTCAATGGCAGTTTTCGGAGGAGGACTTTGCTAAAATGGATTCAAGCGAGGAAGAATAAACATTTTTTAAGCCAAGCTGACATCCGGCAGCTCTCTTCCAATTGACTTTATAACCCATCTAGCGACAACAGCATCATCTAGGTATCCAATTTCTGGTACAACATCCGGAATATCATCATTTGAATCACAAAAATAAGATAAAGCAAACAATATTCTCCTTTTAATTGAATCAGTTAGGTCAGGATAGGTTTGATAAATGTTTAGTAATACTGAAACATATTTAATTAAATCAGTCTCAATACTGTTTAAGCTCTTTGAGGTTGTCATAGTATCTAACTTAGAGTTTAGCATATCGATAATTTTAGATGCGTCATTTAAATCGATCTTATCGATCAAAAGCTTATATTCCGCTTTATCTTCTTCCGTTAATTGGAAAATTTTAGATATATTCATTATATAAATTATAACTAAACAATAAATACAAGCGAATGGATATTGGTGATAAAATAAAACAAATAATCAGTGGTTCTATCGATATGAAGCACTTTGAAGTAAAAGATTTTACAGGCAGACACCTCAATCATGAACAACATAATGGTGGGTTTCATCTAGAGGCTACCATTGTTTCTGATCACTTTGTAGATAAAAGCTTAATAGATCGTCATAAAATTGTTTATGCTGCCCTTGAAGACCTTTTGAAGCATGAAATTCATGCATTTAGTATGAAAACACTCACAGTTGAGGAGTGGGAAAGTTTGTAATATGGGATTTTTTAGCTCCAAAAAGAAAAGTGAAATAAATGACCCAAACAATATGTCGCCGCTTGAAGCAGTAACCCATCTATTTGCTTCAATACAGATAGCAGATCAACAAGCCAGCTATGAAGAAAAAGAATCTTGGATTAATGCAATAACTAAACTTTTTCCTGAGCATTCAGAGGACAGAGCAGAGAAATTTTTTGCAGAGGCTCATGATGTTCTTGCAACTAAAAACCCAGAAAAACGAAGTGAGTATATCACTGCAGTTCTAAATAGAATGAAAGAGCTACTAAATAGCGAACAGTTAAATTCTATAGGGCCACTGATTGCAGATATAGTTGAAGCGGATGGTATTGTAATGACATCTGAGATGGAAATAGTAACGCTCTCTGAGAAGATACTTGATATAAACATTAAAGTTGAAGAGTAGTATTTCGTTTAAGGTCCGTAGTTACTGACCTCAATTTTTGCGAACGCAATCGTTTTTCGCTTTGCTTCCTTAACTAAATCCCTTTTTTCTCTATAAAGTTTATCAATCAACTCTTTTTCTATTTTTTTTCTTTTTGAAAGTTTTTTCAAATCTTTCAACACTAGTCTAACTAAATCTACGTGCTTTTTATTTTTTATTTTTTTCAAAAACTTTAAAGCTTCAGGATAATCTCCAATGTAAATATGACTCCATGCCAATGGCTTATAATGGATTGTTTTTCTTCTTGTAAGCTCATCACATCTTTTTAGTAGCTTAATTGCCAACTCCCATTGGTTTGTGTTGTAAAAAAACAAGCCAGTATTGTAATTCTGTTTAAAACTCCCCTCTTCAAAAATTAACTGTGGGTCGCCCTCAAAAATATACTTTTGAGCTATCAATAGATTAGATAACAAAAAAGCATGTAGTAATATGAAAAACTTAATCTTCAAATAATTATACTGCATCATACCCAACATACGAATTTATAATTTTCCCAAAAACATCAAGACTTTGACGTATATCATTGCGGGCAGTACTTGAACGATCTACAATCTTGATTATTGTTCCCCAACATTCTTGTTCATCATCGTATTCAATTGGTTTTTGTTTTCTTTTCCCAAAAAGTAACTCAAAGTGATTATTCAATTGATCTATTCTTTTTTGAATGCTTTCTTTTTCATAATCCAAACCAAAAAATCTTATCTTTTTTTTTCTAGAAAAAAGTAACAAGGTTATAAGTAAAATATTGGGTGAGCTATTTTCAATATTTGAAAAACCATATTCACTAGCAGGTTGCATTGTCTTCCTTACTCCGCCTAGAGTAACTCTGATATTTGGTATTAACTGATCCTCATTAGGATGTAATTCTAAAATAATATCCTGCCAATCATGATCCATACTAGTAGACATTTCTTTCAGCCATAGTTTTGCATATTTCTTCTCATCAAACGGCTCAGTAGTTAAGAAATTTTGTAATGACTCAATAGATAAAAAATTGGCTAAATCTATATCACTATAGAATCCCATAGACCACTTTCTTATTTTATTTAAAAAGATACTTTGCCTTTTCGTAGCTGAAATTATCCAAAACAATAAAATTTCTACCAAAATCAAAACAATTATCAAAATGATATTAAAAATACCAAAAATAACTCCAGCATAAATAAGTATTAAGGTGATTAGTATTTGCAGAAAGATTAGGCCAAAATAAAAACGATCATTTACTTTCTGCGATCGTATACCATCATTTACAAATCCATGAAAGAAAGAAAAATCATTTAGCACAGACATACCGTCCTCATTAATTTTTTCTAAGCACTCCTGTAGTTTTAAATAAAGTTCACTTTGGTCAAACTTTTGACCATATTCTATTTCAAAAAACCGCTTAAGTATGCTAAGACCGATCACGTTTTTATTGCCCAAATCTAGGTTGGTTTAGGTAAAACTTATACCGACTTAAAGATCGCAACGTATCTAATGATCTTCTATGAAACCCAAGAACATTATTAAGAGAATCTAATTCATATTGGATCAGCATTTTTTCAAGTTCAATATTCATCTCCGGCCTTTTAGAGTCAACTGAGTCAATTCGTATCTTTTTTTCTTCATTAATTCTTGCAAGCATTTCACTGTAACCAAACTCAAATTTTATATCTTCAAGACGCTGAATTAAGACTGAATCCATACTTTCATATTTTTTTTCAACAAGTGCCAAAGAATCCAGTGCCCACTCTTTGTATGCTATATTCTCAAGAGTGGAGATTATAGATTTTTTAATTCGATTGGATTTTTCATTTCTTACCATAAGCTTGTCATATTCATTGACATCTTTGGTGACAAATGAATAATCTCTTTCAACACCGAATATATACAGCATTATTACACCGATTGCTAAGAGTAGTGCTAGAAGTTGAGATGTGTTAATATTCATTTTATAAATCTATATTGTTAAAAACATTATGAATCAAAAAATCATTGTTGCCGCAGTCTGTATTTCATCATTTATACTATGGTGGTTTGAAATTTTCCCAATTCTACTTCTCATTCTGCCTATTATGTATATTAAAGGGCTCAAAGACTAGGTTTAACCTAACTAATAAACATCGTATTTATACATCCATTGCCAAGGACTAAAATCTGTACGAATAGTGTCTTGGACAAAACTTTTTGGGCGAAAAGCTTCTACATCAATTTGTTTTTCACCAACATTTGTAGTCAAAGTTAAAACTGTTTCGTTATCTCCTATTTTTAATCTTGAGCGGTCTATCAATATTTTTACGGTAGTCGCAGATTGAACGATACCTTCACTTGGGACTGCTTTAAGCCAATTAACATTAGGTTCTATAGTCCAGGTTAACGTTCCACCTCCATAATTTTTAATATTGAATACTTGAGCAGTTTTGGTTGAATCGAAGGATACATATTTTGTATCTAAGTATAAAGATGGTTTTGCTACAATGAGCTCAACAGGTATTTTCTTTGTCCCAACATTTGAGTTTACGATTATTTCTGCTCTATACTTACCCGTTTTTAAGCCTGACCTTTTTACAGTGGCTGTGCATATTGATCTCTTTTTTGCTGAACCTTCTTTTTTATCAAAGTATATCCAATTTTCCTTTGCAGAAAGTGACCACATCAATAATCCACCTCCATTATTGATAATTGGGAAATTTAGTTTGCTTGTTTCAGTGATAAAATTAAGTGGTTTTTCTGGGACAACTAAAACAGGCGTTTTATTTACAATAACTTTACAAGGTCCCACGACAGATGAATAAGTAGGGTTATTTGAATTCGCTATTTTGACAAGGAAGCTATCACCAACTATAAGATTATTCCACCAGTTAAATTTTCCCTCATTCGGTATGTCATCAGCAACATTTACCCAGTTTGATCCACCATCAGAGCTTACAAATATATCTACGAGAGGCAACCATCCATTAGTTTCCCAGGATATTTCAACCATTTTTACTTCTTGATATGCTAAACCCTTCGTTGGAGAGTTAATTTCAATTATTACATCATTTTGAATATTTGAGTAACTTTTTTCAAGCTGATTTTCAAGAATATTTTGAATTTCTAGATCTAAATCGCCAATATTTCTATTAATAAGCCCATCACTTTTGATTGCAGAACTCCAATGGTTCCCATCAATGAAGATATTACTATGATCACTAGCATAGCTTGATATTTCTTGTCCGCCATGATAGAAACGAAGCTCAAAGTCTTTTACTACTGGATTGACGATTGAAACGCTATCTATTTTTGGCACGTAAGTATTCATAAAGTGATGCCTCAAGTAATAGATATTAGATGATGGTAGGTCTTTTTTCCGTATAACCCAATCACTATACTCATCTGTACTATCAATCAAACCAGTAAATTTTTCATATTGAAGCCAAGTATCGGAGTTTCGTCCAGCCAAAGGGTTCCATCCACATTGAAAAGGCGAGTCTAAGTATGTTATTGTTTGTTCCCTGGAATTTTGAATTTCAAAAATTGGTGACCAAACTCCTTTCCCAGTGCAAGGTTGCCACGAAAACTCGCTTCCCCCATCATTTGAATTATAATCAAAACTCACCCAACCTAGCCTACCAAAAGGTACTTTACGTTTTATTTTTGTTTCATAGTTACTAACCCATCCACTAGCCTCATATTGTGCATCATTCCAATCAGCCCAAATATTTTTATACCCCTTTTTATCTAGAGCACTGCTTTTATAATTATCAATGAAGTTGCTATTTACTACGTATAAATATGGATCATTTTTTTCTTCCCAATCACTTTCATAACTATCTTTGCTCCAATTTGTTACTTCCAATCCAAAACCACCATTTTGTTCTATCGTGCAATACTCCATATTTACATTGCTTCCTCCACCAATTAGAAGTCCATTGAGCCCATTATTTGCAATAGTCGCATAGGTAATTACGCTTATGCCGGGTGTTAGTACTAAACCATGTCTGTTTTGACTTACAAATAAATTTGAAGCAGTTAAATGTCCATGATTAATAATTCCATTATCCGAGTTATTTATAATTTTTACATTACGAAGGTTTATCATCCCGAAAGTATTATTAACTATACCAGGCCCAACGCCTTTTGCGATGCTCAGCCAGTCGATATTTACATTTCCTTTTTCAATGAAAAGCGAAACACCCTCTGAATTAAAAATTTCAATGTTACTAAAAGAAATTGAGTCAGAACTTTCAGAATTAATGGAAAGAGCGTTTCCCCCAGAGGATTTTATTGTAGAATTGGTTACTTTTATAGGAGACCTTATATCCAAGGCATTTGTAGCATTTGAAAGCTCAAGAAATTCTATTACACTACCACTCTGGGTGCTATCAAATTTCAATCCTTGCCAATAATTTTTATCATTCGATTTTGATTTAGGACCAATAAAAATAGGATTTTGTCTACTCCCCAATATTTTTAACGTTCCACTAATAATAAATTGTATTCCGCTGTTTTCACTTTCTTTATTTTCATTGTGAATATAAATGCTAACATTTTCTTTAATTGTCAAGGTGGCTCCAGGTTTTACGATGACATTTTGAGTTATATTTTTATTACGTAACCATTCTGTATTATTTTTGATTATTATGTCTGAAAATGAAAAATTGAGTGATGAAAAAAAATAAATTAATAGTTGGATTAGTTTTTTTCTTGAGGCCATCATTATTAAAATTTAGAAAACATAAATCAATGAGGCTTGATTTTTATAAAGATTTAGATGGCAATTTTACCTTTGCCTAAAATAGTTTCGTTATACTTATTAGCCATTTTTAACGCCTCCTCATAACTAACATCAACATTCTTAACCCTTAATATGCGTTTTAAAAAGTTGGATAATAAGTAACCATACAACGAATAATTCACCATTTCCATGTTACTAGCTGCCAGACTAAGTATTCCAAGAGTTGAATTACCACACATGAAACAGCTCAATTTAAAGCGTTGTTTCATAAACTTTTTTTCATACGCTTTAGACTGATCCCTATGATATTCATCATTTAAGATATTGAAAAAATGGGATTTTGGTATTTCAACTCCAGCTCTATACGCTTTCCAACTTTTTTTATGTTCGACAACTTTTATATGATCAGAATTGTGCTGAGAAAAAGAAAAGCAAAAAATAAATACTATGTACAATAGAGCTTTCATGAAAATCTTATTTCAATAATATCATTTTTTTCATGTGATGATGATCTCCAGCCTGTAAAGT
>JAYPIC010000050.1:0-1599 GCA_038127595.1 bacterium
TGAGCTAAATCCAAATAAAGCAAAAAGCCAGCTCCATGATTCTATTACAATTAAAAAGAATGGGCCCCCAAGTTCAAAGTAAATCAACCGAATGAGAAAAAGAGGAATTGAAATCGCCAATGCAAAACTTTTTAGTTTCTTAGTTGCATTCCAAAATGATTCACCCATTGAAATAAAAAAGAAACCTGTAAAGAAAGCCAATAGTCCAACCCAGAAACCATGAGGCGTAAAAGCATAGGACTCATATCTTTGTTCTTGACCAATTAGTAAAGTTGCTTCGATTATAAATGGAATCGTTATTGCATATAATGCTATGGGGTATTTTAATGCTCGTTTAAATAACCTAGATAAAAAATTATTCTTATTTTTCTTTATGTAGAAGAAGATGGGGCACATTACAACAACATAAATGAAAATATTTCCTAAGAACCAAAGATGACCAGGATTTGGAAAGTATCCACCGCCTAAACCCATGAATGCCTGATAAATATATATGTGTATTGGCACAATAATTAATGAACCAAAAATCAGAGGTAGCAGTATTCTTATTATCCTATCTTTTAATAATTCCTTCCAGTTTCTCCTACGCATAGCAAAATAAACACCCATACCAGAAATAATGAATAAAAGTGGGATACGCCAGATATTTATCAAACCCATTACTAACCAAATACTCTCAATTGGTTTTTCACTTTGAGGAAAATAAATAAAGTAAGCCCAAGGCTGGAAAACAATACTGATATGGTAAATAATTAAAAGTCCTAATGCAAAAACACGAAGCCAATCAATGTCATATCTTCGATTCATGCTGCTCCCTTATCAAACAGGATGGGATTACTTATTTTAATTAACTTGACAAAAGAGTTCATCATTAAATCTACAAAAAATTACCCTACAATGTGTGTGAGGCTATGAACAAAAAACCCCACGAATGTGGAGCTTATTTGAGATCTTGTAAAAATTTTTATTTAATTTTTGATCAACAAATCATTAAATAAACGAAGTACTAACTCATTCCCAATATTTAAACCTTTTTTAATTTGATTTTGTGATTTTTCTTTTTTCCACCTTTGCTCAATAATGTTATAAAAAAGCTTAGCATGGTATTTATCTAATTCTTCATGAGTAGAATAATGAATGAGATTTTCTTTGTCTATCCATTTATTTTTTAATACAATTTTTGCTACAAATGAAGAAATTTCAGTATACCTATCTTCAATTATCCCATACATCGCTAAAGCTTTATCGATATTTCCTAGTGAAACTATTTTTTCAACTTCGGAAAAAAAATTAGAACAAGAAACATGCTCATAGCTCTCAGGAAATTTATTATCTCCTATACCTAGACTGTTAAGATACATTTTATATGTATTCCCATGTGTATCCTTTAGATTTCCATTTCCATGTTCATCAAGTATATTTTCTAGTATCTTTAGTCTATCTTCATAGTTATCAATTCTTGAACAAAGAACAAATAATGGTTTGCTGAATTTTAAAACAGATTTATAAAAATTAACTTGAGAATACTTGAATGTTTCAAATGACATTCGATCTTGATTTAGTAACCTAAAATATGGTTGATCCTTGATCGAGGTATTC
>JAYPIC010000050.1:1609-5471 GCA_038127595.1 bacterium
CTCCAGTTGAAATAAAAATATTATCAAAATTTTTTATTGATGGTGCAAAAGGTGAGAAAGAAAATACCTTACATCTAGTTTTCGTAGAAATCTTATTCGATTCAAACCATCTAATAATATCACTTTGTCTTTCATCAATTCCGAAACATACAATTCCACCTTTATTTGCTATAGATAGGATAGCTTTTTTTATTTTATCATAATCATGAGATAAAATCATTTCTGGATTTAAATGACCAAACTTATATGTTCCCTTTCCTTGGCTATTTATTATATCTTTTTTACCATTATTCCAAAGAACTAATTCATTTCTTTCTGGGCTTAAATTTATTGGATTATTGTATGATACATTGGGCATATCTAGAAAGTTTAATGAATTAATTTTTTCTGGTTCAACCATATAGATATATATCATTCCTGAGTGCCTGACTAATTTTGCAGGAGTTATACCTTTAAATGATTTTTCAACACCAACACCATTTTTAAGCATTGTACAAAAAAAACAAAAATCCCAACCTTGATAATCTTTTATTATTGGCCACTTTAAAAATAATCTCCACATTAGTTTTTTAAATATTTTTTTACCTCTAAAGTCTTTTTTTATTTTTAAATCAGCTGCATATAATCCATTATAACCTATTCCATCCATATTAATCGTTTTCCAAATACCTGCAGCAGTACCAATTATTTCATTTTTATCTTTGATAACAACAAATCTTACTTTACTTCCTTGTTGAGTAAAAAAAGGATGATATTCACTACCATGGTCAATGTAAAAACTCCCATTCCCATTTTCTAAAGGATATATAATTCCTTTTTCTAAAGATCTGAAATCAACAACATATTCATCTATGTTTTCTGGTTTAATTACTTCATAACTAAAACTCATTTTCGAACAAATAACCTTATATGATCATAAAACATACTTCTATCATGTTTTTGCCAATACTTATCAAAATCAGAATCTTCTTCAAACCAAGGACTAAAGACATCTATCCAATTTCTATGATTGTTTATTTGCCGAATTATTATAACTGACCCTTTTTTTAATTGAGAAAGGAATTTAGCATGATTTTTAACGAGACTTTCACTACTCCAATCAAAAATATTAGATAGACTTACTATTTGAAAGGAGGAAATATTTTTTACATCAAGAACACTACCACTTATAATTTTGGGGGATATAATTTTATCGTTTCCATTCATATAGGGAAAAGCATGTACAGATTTGTAATAACCAAGAAAAATATGCTGTAAGAATGGGTTTTTATATGATTTTCTTTTTTTCAAGCCACTAATTATTTTATCTTCCATGTATTGCGGGTAAGAACCGAAATCTCCATGTTTAGTGGCCTCGTTACCAAAAGTTTTAAATATTCTTTCCTCATTGAAAGTTTTTTGAAAAGGTAAAGATATATTGTCATTGGAAAGCCATTTTACTAAAATTTTATCCCTTTCTTTATCATATGTTTCTGAATCAAAAAATTTTATTATGTCAATATCTTCAGCAACATGTTGTATAAATAGATCTCTTAGCTGTTGAAACATCCTATCAAATCCTCCATTTTGATTCAAACAAAAATCATTTTTTACATTTATATTTAACTCTTCAAAATTTTGACTTTTAACAGCTTTTATTTTTTTATTTATGTGTGATATTTGATGAGGATTAATATCAACTATACTTAAATCTAATTTGGGAAATATGACTTTCAGCGAAAGTGCAATACAACCACCACTACCAATCATTAACATTTTTTTTGGTTTAATTTTTTTGATCACCTGACTTTCAATCAAATGGTCTTCCCTATTTACAGCAAATAATGTGCTATTAAATACATTCATAAATCATTTCACTTTTTTAAAAATCAAATCTACAATTAATAATCGAATAAATTAATTATCCACAATGAAAAACCCATTGTTAATTAACAATTGTTAAGAGCACATACCAAACAATCCTAAATGGGTCTCTGCCAAACAGTGTTTGCACCCTACCTCAATTCATTTAAGGCATTATTTTAAAATACTTTTTGGGCAAAGCAGATTTTGATAAAAAGCCAACTATTGAATGGGTTGTGTCCCATATTTGTTTGGCTCATTATCTCCTTTTTTACAAAGGAAGAATATTAATACTACTATAAGCGGTGTAACACAAGTCAAGCACCACCAACCACTTTTATTAATATCGTGTAATCTTCTAGAAATAGCAGCTAAAGAGGGCAGTAATGTTAAAGGTCTATACATTAGAGTTAATAGCCCAACTTCATCAAACAACTTTGCTAAAGGGATATAATTTGAAAAAGGAAATTCTTCGAAATTGACATAATTCCCTCCTATCATATAATCAATTGCTACCACAAGCACATAAAAAATCATCCAGAATAGCATAAAATTCCAAAATTCGGTTCTGCTAGCTCTTCCTTTGAAAACAGTATAGTTTTTTATACACTTTATAAACCATTGCATACCTAAATCTACCCATCATCCCACAAACAAAAAATCCCACGAATGTATGGCTATAAAATTTAACTAGTTTAAAGACCGTTTATCTATTCAAAACAATTTAGAGATAGCTCAGAAATTAAAAATTCAGAAATATTTATAAGTATTTATGTAAATTGATTCGTATATAATAATTATGACCGCAAAGGCATAATGAAAATGATGATAAGATATTTATTAATAGCTTTCTTGGTTGGGTTTTGGGGGTGTGAAGATAGTGAGTCATCCAACAGTGAATCAATTTCTTCTGGAAGAACCGCACTTGAATATGCTTATGAATGTGAATCAGTTTTAGGTCCATTGCCTGAATTTAAATATGAAGACGCAATTGAAATCCCTGTAACAAAAGATGGAGTGCCATTATTACATCCAAGTGATAATACTAGTGATTGTGATCACCCGTTCGCATTTAATGCACCTTGTGACCCTGGAAACAGAATGGGACGATATGAAGGATTAAATCCCGATGGCACAAAAAATAGCGATGTAGTGTTTGTAACTTTTTTTAGAGGAAGTGGGTTAGGGGTCATTGGACATAAATTTTCTACAGGGGTAACCTGTTTTTTTGAAATAGATGATTTTGACCCTGTTAATACGCCTGTTCCAAAGCCTGGTGATTCAAACTATAATGACTTGTGGGGAGAGCCATCTGCAATGGCAGGAGAGTTCAATTGTATAAATTGTCATATGGCTAGCCCCTTTCTGCATACGCCTGCTGTTAATCAATTAAAAAACCCGTCTGATACTACACAACTAATGCTTCCCATAACTGGGAAAGCCCCTTATTCAATTCTCGGGGAGGAATGGGGTCAACCACATACGACTGATATTCAAAACTCTTGTACTGCTTGTCATCGACCACAATGTACAGAACATTTCCAAAACTACCCATTAGATGAATTGGTAATGCCACCTCCATTTCAAAATGCAACTAGTTATGACCATAGTAATATTTCTGATGCTGATAGGCAAGCGATTAGAGATTGGTGCACCACCTTAAATCTTGAGGGATTCTAGCCGCAAAAAATTGCTCTACAATATGTGGGAGACTATAAACAAAAAACCCCACGAATGTGGGGAACCATTTAAAAAAATAATTTTAATGATTCTCTTTAAATAATTCTAATCGTTAAATAATCCTCCCTGTTTATATATAGAGTAAAACAACCAAATGACTATAATAAATGGAAGAACGTTATTTTTACCCTCCAAAATAAATAAATCTAAAAAACTTAATATAAAAAATATTGCACCAAGTTTATTTAGTGTGCTTTCATTTTTTTTAAGCCATTTACGCATTACAGTTATATAAAAATCTACAAATAATTTCACATTAAAAACTGACCAGTGTATTACC
>JAYPIC010000050.1:5481-12113 GCA_038127595.1 bacterium
TGGTTGGTGGGGTCTAATTAGGTTGAGTTTATCAAATTGGATTTATAAGTGTGTACGATTTATTTGTGTACGATTTTTGATAACCAATGATTATAAATGTTTGGAATTGAAACTAAAAACCCCCCGAAGTTATCGAGGGGTTTGTAGAGACAAGTGGTATTTTGTCCTCTAGTGACTCGGGTGAGACTCGAACTCACGGCCAATGGCTTAAAAGGCCACTGCTCTACCAACTGAGCTACCGAGTCGAAATAGATGTGAAGTTTACAAAAAATAAAAAAATTATTTCATATAATTTTCTAAATATATTTATTTAAAAATACTTTTCTTTTTGAAAGATATTTTAAGATGAAATTAAATATTTTTTTATTATTGCTAACACTTTCAGGAGGGAAAACTCCTTTTTCTGTAAATAAATTTTCTAGAATTAAATTAATTGATGCAGTTGCTGTGTATCCAGTAGTTCTAGCCATAGATGTTATGTTATCTACCTTATCATATTCGTCATATAATTCATAATTGATTGTTTTATCATTTGTCTGAAGCTCGACTTTCAGTAAGGTAAATTCTATTTCTCCAGGTTCAAGTTCCCATTCTTTAAATAAATTTTTTATAGTTTCGTTATTTTGTAATGTTCCTTTTTTAATGTACGATTTTATTAGCTCTACATGTCCCGGATAACGCAATGTCTTCTCTGACATATTTTTGACGTGACTCATTGTAATAAGGAGCGAGCGAAGGCCGTCAGTATTAAATGCTTCAAGCATTAAAGAGTCTTTAAAATTTATATTTTCAATTCCTGAAAGCGCAGGTTTTGTCATTAGTTTCCCATTTATTATCATTCTAGCTGGCCTGGTATATTCTTCAATGACATCAATGGGAGAGAAGGGTGCCTTATAATTAAATGGTTGTTTCGGAAATTTAGGTAGTCCTCCAACATAATATTTAAAAGATTTTATATTTTCAAAACTATCGTGATATCCAAAAATATAGTTTGGCAATCCTGGGGCTACTCCAGCATCAAAAATAGCAGTAACATTATTTTGTATAGCTATATCATTTAGTTTCATAATGTTCTCTGGAGAGAAGGATATGTCAACTACATTTTTACCTGATGATATTATAGTTTCTAATGCGTTGTAACCTAAATATCCAGGAACCGCCAATAGTACAATGTCAGCTTTTTTAATGAATGATGAAAGTTTTTGTTTATTTAAAACATCTAAATCATATGTAATTATCGCTGGGTGATCTTTTATTTCTTTTCTAACATTTTCAATTTTTAAATCTGCTAAATGAATCTTATGGCTTTTTGCTAAGTCAAGCGCCATTGCTTGACCGATCATACCAGATCCGATTTGATAAATTTCAGCCATTATTAATTTTATTTTCTATATAATTTTGAAAGTGACTAACGCCATTCTCGTACTCAATTGAAAGAATACCAGAATCAAATCCATTTGATTTTAATCCAGCCTGTATTTTTTCACATATATCAATGTCTTCGTTCTGAATCTCTTCGCTAAAATTTATGTCTTTTGATATTTGGTTAGGTTCAATATCAAGAAAATAATAATCAAAATGGACATTACAGCTCAATGCATCTATAGGTTCTATTATATTAGTTTGTAATCTTCCAGGAGCAATATTTAATAAAATGTTGGGGAAAAGTGTAAAGTAAAAAGCTTTTTGATTGCTACTTGATTTTTTGTAAGGAGATGACTGTGATTTAATATGACACCATTGTAATGAAAAATTTTCAAAAGTTTCTGTTTTATAACTTTTATAATTAATCGCATCATTTAATTTTGGGTGCACTATTGGTATATGAAATCCTTCTAGGTAATTATCCATATATATTTTCCAATTACAATTTATTTTATAAGAAACACGAGAATGATATGAGTATTGATCAAATCTAATAGGTGATATGATTTTTTCAATTTTGGTTAAAGTTTTTTTTATATCATAACATTCATTCTGCAGTTTTACAAAAATCAGGTTCATCCAAACATGGTGCTCAACAGGCTTTAAACTAAAATCTTCAATCTTAATTTTTTGTTTATCAAACCCTCTAGCAGTTTTAAGATTTCCATTTAAATCATAGACCCAGCCATGGTAACCACATTTTAAACTCTTTGCATTTCCATCATTATCTAATAATACACATCCTCTATGTTGACAAACATTGTAAAATGCATTTATAGAGTTATTCTCATCTTTAATAATGATGATAGGCTGATCATTTATCATCATTGTTTTGTAATCTCCGGGGTTAGAAATTTGATCAGTTGAGCAAAATAAGTGCCAAGATTTAGAAAAGATATTTCTTTTTTCGATTTTTAAAATTTGCTCATCCATATACCACTTTGAAGGGATGGTCTTTCCTCTGATGTTATCAATCACTTGGTAACGACCTTAGTAATGGTTTAGTTAAGCATGTCGGTCCCCCAGCTCCTTTCAATGATATTTCTGAGCCTTTGTAAGTATGTACTATAACATTTTCTTTTTCTAATAGTTTTTTTGTAATAGGGTTACCTTCAAGCATAATTACTTCTCTTGGAGCTATAGCTAATACGTTACAAGCCATTGTTTCATATTCCTCGAAAGGTACTTCTATAAGTTCGATTTTATTTTCTTCTAAATATTGAATGAATTGAACTGGAAGAAGTCTAGAATAAACTAAAAAAAGATTGAAGTCAATTGGACTCAAGTTGCTCATTAAATGCAAACAGTCGCTTGGGCCATTCCAATGAGGCAATGGTACAGGGATTACGTTTTTAACAATACCAGAAAGAATTTCGCCAAGCTGTTTAGCGCCTTCAATATTACTGCGATAACCAATCCCAACTGCAATGTTATGCTTATCAATCCATACAATATCACCACCTTCAAGTTTTCCCGGAGCAGATATTTCTCCAAGAATTGGTATGTCATTATTTTTTAAAAATATTTTTATATTTTCTATTTCAGAGACTCTATTTTTTTTGCCCATATTGCAAATGATTGCGCCATCATTTGAAATTATAAAAGGATCATGCGCATAAATACAGTCGATTGTATTGTTATTGCTTCCATCAAGAAAATACAATTCGATATTGTGAGATTTTAAAATATCAATAAATGCCTCATATTCATGTAATGATTCATTGTAATCAGGTGCATCAAAAAAATTTAGTTCTTTGAATTCACTATCAATTTTCTTCTGGTTAAAAAATGCATTTTTTGGATGGTTTAGGAGAATTTTTTTAATAGGGTCAACCATATTATTACAGTTGAAAATAGGTTGCATTCTTTTATGATTGTGAGTCATTGTATATTCAAAATATGATATCTATTCAATTTCTTACCAAGGGATTTGTTTTAAGTCATAGTTGCCACCGGTCAAGATAAGGCCTACTTTTTTATTTAGAAATTTGTTTGGATTTAACATTAAAGCAGCGAGAACAATTGAGCATGATGGTTCGATAATTATTTTTAACCTTTGCCAAATCATATACATAGAGTTGATAATCATTTCCTCTGAAACAAGTAATATTTTATTTACATTTTCTTTAATGATAGGGAATGTAACTGTACCTACTTGCGCCCTCAATCCATCAGCAATAGTATCTGTAGTTTCGTTTGACATAATTTTATTATTTAAAATAGATCTATATGTATCATCAGCATTTTCTGGCTCAGCTCCAAACACTTTTATACCAGGCTTTAAATTCTTAGCAGCTAACAAAGTACCTGATAGCAGGCCTCCTCCGCTAACAGGGCAAATGATTGCATCTAAATCAGGCACTTTTTCAATTAATTCTTTTGCTGCAGTTCCTTGCCCAGCAATGATTTTTTCATCATTATAAGGGTGAATGATTGATCCCCCTGATTTCTGAATCATTTTTTCTAGAGTATCTTCTCTTGATTTGATGTTGGGTTCACAAAAAAAGATTTCTCCGCCATACCTTTGTACATTTTCTATTTTATTTTTGGGTGTATTTTTTGGCATTATAATTTTAGAGCTTGTTCCAATTTTATCGGCAATAAATGCAACTGCAGCGCCGTGATTTCCTGATGAAGTTGTAATAATGCCATTTTTTATTTCTGTGTCATTAAGCTGTAGAATAGAGTTTGTTGCACCTCTAATTTTAAAAGATCCTGTTTTTTGAAAATTTTCGCATTTAAAAAAAAGATTAGATCCCAGTTCATTATCGAGGCTATCAGAAGTTAAAATTGGAGTGTTATGAATGTGGTCTGAAATTCTCTGATGGGCTTTTTCTATGTCATCATATGTTACCATAGTCAAAGTTCAAAAAATTAATTGTTTATGCTTCCTTCAATGCATGTTGTCTTGAAACCACCTCTAATGTTATAAATCGTAGTTATTTGAATTTTTTTTGTTTCAAGTATTGAGCTTAGATCATCATAGATACGTTTTGTTGCACCTTCTTGATAGATACCAACATTGCGGAAACTAGTAAAATAGTATTTTAAAGATTTTAGTTCTACGCATTTTCCCCCCGTAGGAAAATATTCAATCCTAACTTTTGCTAAGTCTGGGAGACCACTAAAAGGGCAAACTGCACTAAATTCATTTGTTTCTGTTTTTATATATTGGTCTACTGATTCAAAGGGGAATGTTTCAAGAAAGGCAGCATTAATTTTAGATGCATCATCGTAGTTAAAAATTTTTCCTTCTGCTTCCGCCATATTAATCTCCTTTGTATATGCATCCTGTAGAATGCGTTTCCTTTATTTCAATCTCTACTAAACCTAATATCTCAGGTTTAACTTTTTCCCATATGTACTTGCACATATTTTCACTAGTTGGGTTTTCAAGGCCTTTGATATTATTTAGGTAAGCATGGTCTAATAATTTTCGGATTGGATCAAATGAATCTTCTATTTCTTGAAAGTCAATTATGAATCCAGTTTTCTCATTCAATTCTCCGCTAACCTTTAAAATTATTTCGAAAGAGTGTCCATGGACTTGAGAACATGGGTGTTCATCAGGCAGGTTCGGAAGAGATCTTGCGGATTCAATATGAAATTTTTTGTAAACAATCATGCTTTAAATTAAGGAAACCCCAATATTTTATGTGTTTGTAGACTTAGCTTCCAAGAGGGATTGTTTTTAACAAAATTTTCAGACATCATTTTATTTTCATCATAATTGTTATTATCCATTGGCTGAATGAAGAAAAAATTAAAATTAAGATTTTCAAATTGAAGTGGATCAAAACCACTTTGGGGATAAACAAATTTTAATTCATCGCCTTCAACCAAAATAATTTTTGAATTTTTTTTAGGGCTTACACATATCCAATCTATATTTCTTGGAGGAATTTTAGTACCATTTGTTTCAATACCTATTTTAAAACCAGCAAGATGCACTTTATCAACAAAATCTTGATCTAATTGGAGCAGTGGTTCACCTCCTGTACATACTATATATGGTTCCTCTTTGGTAGTTGGCTCCCAAAGTTTTAGAATGATGTTAATAATTTTTTCTATATCGTAATGCCCACCATTAATTCCATTTGTCCCAACAAAGTCAGTATCACACCAGTTACATATTGCCTTTTCCCTATCTTTTTCTAATCCACTCCATAGGTTACAACCGGAAAATCGAATGAATATTGCAGTCTTTCCAGTATGATGCCCCTCCCCTTGTTTAGTTAAATAAATTTCTTTAATGCTGTATCTAGTCATTTAGGTTCAATTATAGTTTAATGGATCTTCGAAGCCAATGTCAGAAAATCCTTTGAGGCGGAGTTTACAGGCATCACATTGACCACATGGCTTCCCTTTTTCTCTTGGAGAGTAGCATGAGGAGGTGAGATTATAGTCTACACCTAGATCTAAACCTTTCTTTATTATCTCTGCTTTAGTTAGTTCAATAAGAGGGGTATGTATTGTATATTTACCGATATGTTGCACTGCATCTTTAGTAGCAACATTCATCATGTCTTCGAATTTCGATATGAATTCTGGTCTGCAGTCAGGGTAACCGCTGTAATCAATTGCATTCACTCCAATAAAAATATCAAAAGCTTTTATCGTTTCAGCTTTTGCTAATGCAATTGATAAAAAGACTGTGTTTCTCGCCGGTACATAAGTTGATGGTATGTCATGAACATTTTCAATATCTCTATTTTTTGGTATATCAATGTCATCTGACACTAAGGAAGATCCACCAAATGATGCTAGATCAATATCAATAATTGCATGACTTTTAAATTTCAGATGTTTTGCAACTTCCCTTGATGCCTCTAGTTCGTAGTTATGTTTTTGTCCATAATTAATTGTAATCCCATGTAATTCATATTGAGCTTTATTAGCAATTGCAGCACATGTTGTAGAGTCTAATCCTCCAGATAATAATATGACTGCAACTTTATTCATTTATTTTTTTATAGGTGTATTTAAAGGTAGATATTTTAGAAAAATATGTTCCATAAAGTTAATTGTTGTAAGCTAATATTTTATAGTTTTTGTTTTCAATTGTGATCTAGAGATGAAAAATATTGAAAATTTTTTTAAAAATGTAACTTTAGTTGTTGCGATAAATTTTCAAGTAAGGTTATAATTGATGGTCTCTTTTGACAAAGTTTTTTTAAAAAAAGATTTTAAAGGAAGAGGCTGATAAA
>JAYPIC010000051.1:0-4385 GCA_038127595.1 bacterium
CCGCGGAGGCCCCAGGGATAGCCTCTACCCTAGATCCTATCTCTATTGCTTTTCTAACTAGCTTATATGCAGGATCAGAAACTGCTGGCGTACCCGCATCTGTAATCACTGCAACATCTTTATTATTTTTTAAAATTTCCTCTATTTGTTGTAAGCGTTGAAACTTATTATGCTCAAAATAACTAATCATTTTTGTATTAATATCATATTTAGAAAGGAGGATTTTTGACCTTCGAGTATCTTCAGCAGCAATCAAATCAACGCTTTTTAAAATATTTATCGCTCTAAAAGTAATATCCTCTAAATTTCCAATTGGGGTAGAAACTAGATATAAAATTCCAACGTTATTATCTTGCAATTTACAAACTTTTTAAGCAGTTCTTGATTGCGCTTATGCCTTTATCTATATCTTGTTTTGTAATATTAAGATGTGGCCTAAAACGAATTGATCTTTTTCCAGAACCCAAGACGATTACTTTGTTATCCATGAGTTTCGAAGCTAAAGAATCCCTTAGCTCAGTATTTGGTAAATCAAAAGCACAGAAAAGCCCTTTACCTCTCGCATTTGATATAGAATCAAATTCAGCCTGAAGCCCATTTAGCTGTTCTAATAAATACAAACCATTATTTCTAGCTTTACTTACAAGATTTTCTTTTTCGATTATTTCAAGGTATATAGTAAACCTAACCATATCAACTAGGTTTCCTCCCCAAGTAGAGTTGATTCTACTAGATTCATGGAATACATTATTTTCAACCTCGTCTAATCTTTTTCCAGCAAAAATGCCACAACATTGAGTTTTCTTACCAAAACTAATGATATCTGGCTCCATAGGTTGACATCTAGTTAAGGATCCACAATCACAAGAAACTTTACATAAATGTTGATGTGCCCACATTTCTCCAGTTATACCGACTCCTGTTTGAACTTCATCAAAAACCAGCAACATATCATTCTCTAAACATAAATCTTTCAAAGCTATTAGAAACTCAGGTCTAAAATGATTGTCCCCACCTTCGCCTTGGATTGGTTCAATAATGATACAAGCAATATCATCAGGATTATTTTTAATTGCATCTTTTATTTGATTTAAAGAAATGTTTTCTCTTGCAATGACATCTTCAATACTATTTGCATCGAGTGGAAACTTTATATTAGGTGTAGAGACTCTAGGCCAATCAAATTTAGGAAAATACTTTACTTTCCTTGGATCCGGAGAGTCAGTTAGGGAAAGCGTATAACCAGATCTACCATGAAAACATTTTTCGAAATGCAGAACCTTTGAACCAAGTTCTCCTTTACCTTTCTTAATGTTTTTTCTTACTTTCCAATCAAAAGCTGCTTTTAATGCATTTTCTACTGCTAGCGCTCCACCTGAAACATAAAAAGAGTATGGGAGGTAATCAGGTTGAGCTACCCTACCCATAGTTTCGACAAACTCAGCCATCGCCAGAGAATAAATATCTGAATTAGTTGGTTTATTGATCGCACTAGCTAACAACCTATCTTTATTTTCAAGAACATATGGGTGATTATACCCAACAGATAAAGATGCAAACATAGAAAATAAATCCAGATATTCGTCATCATTAGAACCATCTACTAACCAACTTCCATGACTTTTTTCTAGATCTATTACAGGAGACATACCATCGGCTAACATATGTTTACCAATGACTTTATGAACATCATTATACTTCATATTAATCTCCTAAATCAAATTTTATTCCTTGGGCCAGTGGAAGATCAGAACCCCAATTTATCGTATTTGTTTGCCTTCGCATATATTGTTTCCATGAATCAGATCCTGACTCTCTGCCGCCTCCTGTCTCTTTTTCCCCTCCAAAAGCGCCGCCAATCTCTGCGCCCGATGTGCCAATATTCACATTTGCTATACCGCAATCACTGCCTACTGATGATAGAAATGTTTCTGCATTTTTAACATTTAAAGTAAATATAGCTGATGATAAACCTTGAGGAACATCATTATGCATCTTAATAGCATCATCAAGACTTTTAAACTTCATAACATACAAAATTGGAGCAAATGTTTCTTCTTGAACTACATCCCAATCATTGTCAGCTTCAATTATTGTTGGTTCAACAAATGTACCTTTCCCAGATTTTTTATTACCTCCATAAAGAATTTTTCCACCATTTGATTTAGCTTTGTCGATTGAACTAAAATAATCATCCACTGCATTTTGACTCACTAGAGGACCCATTAAAGTTTCATCTTCCAAAGGATCGCCTATCTTTACCTGACTATAAGCAGAAATAATCCTACTAAGTAGGTTATCGTAAATTGATTCATGTACAATAATTCTTCTAGTACTTGTACAACGTTGACCTGCGGTACCAACAGCACCAAAAACTATAGCAGGAACTGCCATATCTAAATCCGCAGATTCATCAACAATAATACAATTATTGCCGCCCAATTCTAGAATCGTTTTCCCAAACCTCGATGAGACTACCTCACTAACATGTCTTCCCATATTCGTTGAACCTGTGAAAGAAATAAGTGGAATAGATTTATCCTTAATCATTGTTTCACCTACTGTAGAACCACCACCGATGACCAAACTAAATACTTCCGGAGCATCGTTTACTTTAAGAACCTCATTACATATATTTTGAACTGCTATACCACAAAGTGGAGTTTGGGAAGATGGCTTCCAAATAGTTGTGTTGCCACAAATTGCAGCAATAAAAGCATTCCAACTCCAAACTGCTACTGGAAAATTAAAAGCGCTAATCACGCCCACTGGTCCGATTGGATGCCATTGCTCATACATCCTATGCTGTGGTCTTTCAGAGTGCATCGTATTACCATACAACATGCGAGATTGCCCAACTGCAAAATCAGCGATATCAATCATTTCTTGCACCTCACCATCACCTTCTTGCTTAATTTTACCCATCTCAAGGGAAACTAAACTTCCTAAAGGATCCTTGTAGTCACGCAAAGCATTTGCCATTTCTCTAATAAGTTGCCCTCGAATGGGAGCTGGAACTTTTTTCCATTCCTCATAAGCATCTTTAGATTTTTGTACGACTGTTTCGTAATCTTTAATAGAAGATTCAAACACAGAGGCAATGGTTTCACCATTGGTAGGATTAACAGAAAAAATCTCTTTGGTATTACTGTTTTTAATCCACCCTTCAGGCCCTGTACAAGCACCAAAATTCTTTTTTTCAATATTTAATTTTTTTAATAAATCTTCCATTTTCTATTAATTTCCTTACAGTGACGCTACAACATCTTTTACAGCATTCGATAGGGTTTCAATTTGTTCACTTTCTATGGTTAATGCAGGTGCAAGCCTTACGGTAGTATGATGCGTCTCCTTTGCATATACACCTCTATCCATTAAACCTACTGACACCTTATGACCATCTAAATGCTTCTCATCAAACATTTCAAAAGCTGTTAATAACCCCTTGCCCCTTACTTCTTTAATTTTATCTGGATAATGACTTTGAATGTCTTTGAGATTATTCATTAATTGAGCTCCTCTTATTTCAGCATTTTCTGCTAAATTTTCATCTACCATGACTTTAATAGCATAAGTACCAACAACAGATGCTAATGGATAACCACCAAATGTTGACCCTTCAGATCCAGGGGTCAATACACCTAAGACTTCATCACTACCAGCAACAAAAGAGACAGGAAGAATACCACCACCAGCAGCTTTACCACATCCCATTATATCTGGCTTTACGCCAAACAGCTGATGAGCAAAATTTCTACCAGTTCTACCAAAACCTGTCTGAACTTCGTCCATAGATAGTAGTATGTTATGCTTTTTACACAGTTCAGATACTTTAATAAAATAATCATCTTCAGGAACAATAACTCCTGCTTCACCTTGTATAGGTTCTACCATATACGCAGCAATATAATCACCTTTTTTCTCAAATAAATCTTTAAGAGAATCTATATCATTGTAGGGTACTAATTCTATGCCAGGCACAAACGGACCAAAATTTTCTTTCGAATCAGGATCATCTGAAAAAGAAACTGCAGCTAGTGATCTACCATGGAAGTTACCGGTAGCACCTACTACTATCGCCTTATTCTTGGGTATACCTTTTACTTCATAACCCCACCTTCTGCAAATCTTAAATGATAGTTCCCATGACTCTACACCAGCAACCTTAGGAATAACTCTATCCATACCGGTAATTGACGTCGCAGCGAGTAAAAAAGCACTCATATACTTATGACGGATAGACCTTGGTACTGTTGGCAACTTCTCTTCCTGCAGATGTTTTATTACAGCATTAACTATTGTTTGATTAAGCTGTCCTTGGTTTACTGCCGAATAACAGCAAAGACCATCTAAAATCTCCTCTTCAATATATTTGCTAATATCTT
>JAYPIC010000051.1:4395-11813 GCA_038127595.1 bacterium
GGATGTGGTTTGCGAGCTATTAAAGTGGAGGAATCTTTAACTTTTGATATTACAACATTTTCAAGAGGAGCATAATTCTGCCCACCTTTTTCCTTTTCTATCTTTTCATGATCATCTGGAGTAAGATCACCTATCCTTACATCATTTATACAGAGATCATCTCCAAATCCATTTATTGATACACTAGACATATAAAAAACTCCAAAAAATTAAAAAATAAATGAGAATTAATAGGCTATCCTACTCCTCCTCGTTTGAAGAACTAAATGTGTTAGGCTTAGGCAAAACCTCATTTTCTTGCTCTTTGAAAGCAGCATATCCAAGGATACCTAAAATAAGAGCCAAAATCCAATATGTTGCATAATGGTAGTCACTGCTTGAAAATAATATAAGATCAGTAAATCTTCCAATGAGAAGAGAGATTCTGCCCATTACAGCAAAACCAAAAGATGCACCAAAACTAATCATTAAAAAATAAATTCCAATCTTAGATGCTTTTCCAAGCATTCCTTTATGTTCTTTAGAAAAGTAGAAATAAAGCAAACCGCAAATAGTACCTATAAAAATTAGCAGGTTATTAAAAACAGATGGTGATGAGAGGCTAAAAATTGGAAGACTAAAATCAAAAATGTTTACAGCTGTACCTTTAATTTGTCCAATTACATTGGAGTTTAGGTATCCATACGCTTTTAAGCCTGCTGCCATACCAACAACATAAGCTATCCCCCACCTGGCCATCCAACTAAAGCTGGGGATTAAACTCATCAACATCATAATCCCTAAAATTAATGGAATGACGTATATAAGGTGCTGGTCATGGCCCTTATCGATTCCTCCTTCAGGAAAAATAGAAGTAGAGAAAAAGCTTAAAATGTTATATATGGAGTATGTTAATGTATCTGGGTCATAGTGCTTAGCAGGAAATAAACGACCAAATAAGTTTGGTTGTAATTGAGTCCAAAACCCGAGAGAAAGTAAATATCCTGCAGATACTCCTACAAAAAGATGCTCAGCAATTTTGTAAAATGGATTATCTTTATAAAGGTACGAAAATATTCCTATAGTTAAAAATGAAGCTACCCAGGCACCTAATATTGATGAGAATTCCATTAAGCCACCCTAGTACTTCCTTGATCTTTTACGATCAATAAAAAAAGAAATATTACCTAACACTATAAAAAGCACAATCACAAGATGAGCAACAGATTGTGCATCCATACCGCTCGTTGCTGAACCTTTTTGACCTATTAAAGACTCATATTCAGCTGCACCAGGCATACCTGCTAATACCCCTACCATTTGACCAGATTGAACATAGGGCATCACCTCATTTACTTGAATAGATGTAACACCTGAACTCATTGGTATACCTGTAGGATCAGATGCATACTGAACCCATTCTATCGTTCCGGGATATCCTGCCGAAGCACTAAACAGAAAATCAAAGTCTTTGAAATTATTTATACCATCCATCATAGGGATTTCATCTACCTTTGTTTGTCTAGCATCTACAGAAAACAACTTTCGAATATTGCTAACAATACCCTTAACCACTGCTTCACCGCCCGGCCTATATCCTAATAGAACATAATCTTGGCCGTAAACCTTATTGAATTCACCCTCTGCTACTTGATTAAGAGCATCTTGAGCCATAAACTGGCCGTCAGGCCAAAGACATGTAACATACACTTTGTGATCATTTCTAAATAAATGTCTAAGAACACTTATTGTCATTGGGTGATTTTCAGGCTTTGTACTAGGACTATATTCAACAGATAATAATACATTAGACCCCTTAGGTAGATTTTCAAGAGCATCATATACGCTTTTTGATGTGTCGGTAGCTCTAATTGGCAGGCCTATAGGAACTAATAATGGTATAACAACAACGACAGCAATAATTATAAAAATCCAGCGCCGATCTATTTTCCCAATTTTTAGAAAAATATTTTCAATATCTTTAATATTATTCACCTATGTAGGACCTTTCAATACCTAATATATAACGAATAGACGTAGCAAAAATTCCCAAGCCAATACCAATCATAATAGCTCTGGCTCCTGCTACATTTGGATAATAATAGATCCATTCTTGTATCGATGGTAGATAAAAAATTCCAGGTTGATCTATTGGCCATCCCATAATAGTACCAGCAATTGTCACAAGCGATAATCCCACTGCTACAAAAATGAATGTTACTTTCTTGTCTTTTTTAATACTATTAACATAAATACCTAGAAAAAGCACAATGAGATACATAATAAACCATGATGATATTACTCCACCAATAGGAACTCGCCCTACCATTATTATTATACCTGAAACAAGTAACAGAGTCGCTTCAAAATTTCTAATTCGAAAAGCCCTATATGAGGCTGATGCAACAAAAAATGCTAATAAAGAAAACATGGTAGCAGACATCGGGGAGAAAACATAATCAAACATCCATTTAAATAATGTTCCATCGGACGTGACATGGGCACCCCACTCAGCCACAGAATCATCGACCCCTTTAATAAAGAAACCAGCAATGATAGCAAATAAGAAGCCTAAAACAGCTATCACACTGTACTGCCAACCAGGTTTCTGGTAGAGAACTTTTTGAATTTGCATTTTAATTAAGTTTAATGCTCCTAATATGATAGCAAAGCTAGCCAAAACATCAAACCACTGCGTGGCATCATCACCAATGAACTCTTTCACATTTGGCTGATCTATGAACCAACCAAAAAGAGTGATTGAGCCTATTAGCGCTACAATAACAATCGGGACCTGTCTTTTCCAGAACATACTTACCAATTACCTTATAGTTAAAAAGTCTGAAATATTAATACCAACCCCTGCTGTTTCAAATAGGATCATCAAAATCGTTGATAAAACTATGGCAGCTATAACAAACAATTTGATCATATCCTGGCCTTTTACACCACCAATTAGTTCTGGCTTTTGACTAAGGTAAGCACTAGCAGCAAAAAATTCTTCTCCTATTAGAGTGTAATCGCATGCTGTGACAAAAAAAGGTATTTGAGCTTGAGATGCAGTACCAGCTATTTGAATTGCTCCAATGGAATTACCGGTCTCAGCTAAAATCAATGATTCAGCATAAAACTTACCCATATACATACATGCCGCGGGTTTTTCACGAACCATTATTCCATTTACTCCGGCAGCATAAGCAAACTGATCGTCAGTCAAATAGTGCACCATGTCTTCATTGAACATATCAGGCCTACCCTCAACGGTATATGCGTCTCTGCAAGACTCTCTTGCTGCTTTCATTACAATAGATCTTGAAACAGGTACATTTAGACTTGTTTCATAGCGAGCTGTCATTTTAGCAACATGACCAAGAACAACGACTCCAGCGACAGTTTCAACTTGGTCCATATCTTGAATACCTGGAACATATAAAATAGGCCTTCCCATTTCAGTTGATCTGCCCACAGCCTCTTCGACAGCCTTTAATGCAGGTATAGGTCTTAGAAAAAACTCTTCTCCTCTTTCAGCTGCTCTAGTATAGAAGATCAAAGTTGCACTTAAAAAAATGATCGAAATAAACATTACTATTCGATCGGCAACAAAATAAGGGTGACCAGCGAACCAATAAATTAAAAACAGCACTGCAATAATCGCTGAAACTACCCAGAACTGTTTATCTTTCAATATTAATGCCTCTTTCCATCATTTGAATCTAATAGCTCAAGCTGCTCAATTTCATCTAATAAAATCGTTAATGATCCTTTTTTTTCCATCAGGGCTGCAGCCTTATAATAACCATCTGATTGGATAAAACCATTAATTATTGGTCCCATAAATACCATAGCATGCCCCCCTAGAGAAGACAAAGGTCGAATCATTTCTAAAAAGAAAACAGAAGGTGTGACAAAACCAGAATCATGAATTTTTTTTGCCAATCGGCGAATGAATTGAATGTCATCTTTTGTCAACGTATCCTCAATTGATTCTTTTGCCAGTGGAAACATTTAATCTATCTCCACAACTTCTAAGTTGCTTCTAGGTATTTCAAATTGTTTTCCATCAATATCAATAATTGCTACCCTTACCATTGTTTCAGACTCCATTTTTCTTAACTCAGTAGGTAATTCTTTTACTATTCCAATTTTACCAAAATTTGGCGAGCGTATTACTCTAACAGTGCTACCATCTGTCATTCCAGTTGTCTTTTCAGCTTTATTTTCATTGCCGTTTTTTGAGGCATCACTTATCGGGATTATAATCTCTGGTCTGATTACACCTGCGCGTATCTGGGTAGCACCATTTATTGATGCTAAACGACCATTGCTTTCGCTAAGAAGATCATACGTTTGTTGGCCCATTTGAATTTTGCCATATCCCTCTGTTACCAACAAAGAGGTTACCAAATCCTCTGATCCTGTTATTGCTACACCAAGGGTATAACCTAAGACTTCCTCTAAATCATAATAATTAAACCCGCCTACAACAACGCCAGCAACGTTGCATGCTAATGCCTTTTTATACGCATCTAGGCTTATAAAATTTCCACCAACAAGTATCATGCCTTCATGATCGCTGGTTATCAT
The DNA here is from genome assembly GCA_038127595.1 of bacterium. GTDB lineage: Bacteria > Fidelibacterota > Marinisomatia > Marinisomatales > UBA1611 > TMED80. Next base: position 8,959 of record JAYPIC010000051.1, read on the forward strand.
TTCAGCAGTCAATTCCGAGTCTCTACTACTTGCAAGCACTTTTATCTCGCCTCTACTTTCACCGCCAACTCCAAAAATTCCTTGTATGAAGGCGCCTTTACTCTTTATAACAACTCCCTCATTCTCGATAATCTCATCAACAGATCCTTGAATATAGGCATCTATCTCTACTGGTAAAGGGGCTTCTCTAATTACAACCTGCCCGGTTACATCCGATATTGACTCTACAGTACCTGCAACTGGAGACTTTACATTAGATTTAAAAAATCCAAACAAGCCTTTTGTCTCAGCTAATAAGTCGTTTTTATCAATTTTAGAACCAATATCCATTAACATAACCTGCTTTACATCTGAAGCATCGACATTAAGTAAATTAGCCACATTAACCATCTGAACATTTCCTGGAAGGTCTGTTCTAGCGATAATTTCATCTGGTTTTACCTCTGAACCAATTGAGGCAGAAACCGAACCTTTCAAAGGTAATCTACGTTCTTTTAAAATTTTAGTATTCTTTAATACTTTTAGACCTGGTGTGTATGAATGTGCCATTCTATTCTTTTAACTCCGGATATTCACTTAAAGCACTTGCCCACTTATTTAAGTTTGAAATTCTCTCTTTTGGGTTTGAGCCTACATCCAATGGCCTTCCTCTTCCATCAAATATAAGTCCTACCTGACCCCCAAAAATTATTGTATCTATTTTTTCACCCTTACCTGCACCAACGTTAATACCTTTAGCCGGTATTAACTCAGCTTTAACTTCTTCATACCCAACTTCAACTCTAATTAGCTCACCAGATTGAAGATCAATACTTTTCTTTTCGCCATTCTTAAACTCTAGATTTATTTTAAGAGGAACCTCGCTTTTAGACATACTTCCTACTGGAGCAACACATGTACCTAAACGGATTAAACAATCCTTTTCAAAAACCTCGAGAGCTGCTACACGTGCCTCCTCAGCTATCGATTTTTTATCAATGTTAGCCATTACTCCTAATTGAGGCATCATGAAAATTGAATCAACTGCCAGAGAAGTGATACCCTCAGGTAAAAAACTATCAATTAACATTTTTGCAGACTGCTCTCTCCTTGGAGCGTGAGATAGAACCCCTCCAGAACCAACAATCAAATCAAGCTCCATCATATCCACCAATGATTGACCAGAATCAGATTGCTCAAAAGCATCTGAAATCGTTCTTTCTTTCTGAACACCCTTAAGATTTACTGCAAAGGCCTTGTGCTGAACAAAAGAAAGCCTAAGCGCTTCCCGAGCTATTGCTTGTTCAATTACGAGCTCTTCTAAACTTTGAGGTACCGTAGTAGGCCTAATCATCTTGTTACCAATCCGATTAGTCAATTCTTTTTCATCTATATCAAAAGGAACCCATCTTAAAACATTTGAAAGAGACGCCTCTGCAAGAACATTACAAATAGAATAACTCATTCCTAGATTAGCACTTACTGTTCTATTAAACTGCTCCTGAAATACAGAAAATATATCGGTGGTAGCACCACCAATATCTACACCAACAACAGATATATTTTCTTTTTTTGCAACCATCTCTATTAAAGCGCCTACAGCTCCCGGAGTAGGCATTATAGGAGCATCTGTCCAGCTCATTAATTTTTTATAACCAGGAGCCTGTTGCATAACATGCTCCATAAACAAATCATGTATTTTATCTCTAGATGGTTTAAGGTTTTCTTTCTCTAACACGGGTCTAATATTTTCGGTCACATCTAAATCAGTTAAATCGCTAAGAGTCTTTTCAATATCTGATGTCGCTTTATTATTTCCAGCATAAATGACAGGCAATTTATAATCCTGTCCGAGCCTTGGTTGGGGATTTGCAGCTGCCAAAATTTCAGCAAGCTCAACTACATGTTTTGTAGTTCCACCATCTACACCCCCTGATAATAAAATCATATCAGGTCTAAGCTGTCTAATTCTTGTTATTTTTTCATGCGGTTTCCTGCCATCATTAGAGGCAAGGACGTCCATAACTATTGAACCGGCACCTAGCGCTGCACGCTCTGCACTTTCGCCAGACATGGACTTGACTACTCCTGCTACCATCATCTGAAGACCACCTCCAGCAGAACTGGTGGAAATATAAATATCTACACCGGAATCTCCTTTTTGAGGAGTTATTATGCTGTCATCATCTAAAATTTTGCGTCCAGAAAGCTCTTCAACTTCCATGGCAGCATTAAGTACACCTCTGGTCACATCTTCAAAGGGCGCTTCAACCGTTGTTGGAGCTTCACCTCTATAGGTTAAGCGATACTCGCCATCAACATATTCAATTAAAATAGCTTTTGTTGTTGTACTACCGCAGTCTGTAGCAAGTATAGATCGAAGTTTCAATATTAGATTTTCTTATTAAAAAAGTTATTCTTTAATTAGTATTTAAAAACAAGGATGTAAATATAAACCAAAGGCGCGGAAAATAGTAGAGAATCAAAGCGGTCAAGTATGCCTCCATGGCCTCTTAAAATTTGGCCCGAGTCTTTTACGCCCACATCTCTTTTTAGTAGCGATTCACCAAAATCTCCTAATTGACCAAAAATACCAGTAATTATCCCAAAAACCAGGCTATCATAAAGATTATATGAAACTCCTAGTAAATCAAATTTAAAAGCAAGAAAAAATGTTAAAACTGAAACAATAAATCCTGATATAGAACCGACCCAACTTTTCTTAGGGCTAATATCAGGTAAGATCTTTTTTTTACCGAACTTTGTCCCAAAAAAGAAAGCTGCGGTATCACACAACCAAATGGAGATAAACACAAATAGTGTAATATTTGAGTTATAAATGTGGTCTAATTGCCTCACCTGGATTATCGTACCAA
>JAYPIC010000052.1:0-5114 GCA_038127595.1 bacterium
CCCCCGACACCCGGATTATGATTCCGATGCTCTAACCAGCTGAGCTACTCCGCCATTTTTTAATATAATGTGGTAATTGAAATTATGTACGGTATTTAAAAAAAACTAATAGTAGAAATATAAAAATAGAGTCTGCCTAATGATAAAATTGCATGTTAAATTTCACAATCTGATTAGAACACAGGAGTAAATAAATGTACAACTCGATTGAAGACTTTATGAATAAAGTCAAGCATAAAGACCCAAACGAAACTGAATTCCATCAAGCTGTTCATGAGGTTGTTGAATCACTTTGGGATTTTTTGGCCTCTAATAGAGAATATATGCATTCTGGAGTTTTGGATAGAATAGTTGAGCCAGAGAGAGTAATTACTTTTAGAGTTCCTTGGAGAGATGATAGAGGTCAGGTTAATGTAAACCGTGGCTATCGAGTAGAATTTAATTCAGCTATTGGTCCTTATAAAGGTGGATTACGTTTTCACCCATCAGTTAATCTAAGTATTTTAAAATTTTTGGGATTTGAACAAGTATTTAAGAATAGTTTGACTACCCTGCCAATGGGAGGGGGAAAAGGTGGGTCTGATTTTGATCCAAAAGGCAAAACTGATAATGAGGTAATGAGTTTTTGTCAGAGCTTCATGTTAGAATTATCTAAACATATAGGCCCGTATACCGATGTGCCAGCAGGAGACATCGGTGTAGGAAGTAGAGAAATTGGATATATGTTTGGTCAATACAAAAGAATAAGAAATGAATTCACAGGTGTTTTAACTGGTAAAGGTATTAATTGGGGTGGTAGTTTAATTAGACCAGAGGCAACCGGATATGGTTGTGTTTATTTTGTAGAGGAAATGCTAAAACACATTGGAAATTCAATTGAGGGGAAAGATGTTTTGGTGTCGGGTTCTGGTAATGTTGCCCAATATGCTACTGAGAAAGTTCTTCATCTTGGGGGGAAAGTAGTTACTCTATCCGATTCCTCAGGTTTTATTCATGATCCAGAGGGTATATCAAAAGATAAACTTGATTGGGTGATTGATTTAAAAAATAATAAAAGAGGAAGAATTAAAGAATATGCTGAAGAATTTGGTTGTGAGTATTTTGAAGGCTTACCTCCATGGGGCATTAGTTGCGATATTGCCTTGCCATGTGCTACACAAAATGAAATAAATGAATCAAATGCAAAAGACTTGGTCAAAAACGGATTAATTGCTGTAAGTGAAGGTGCAAATATGCCATCTGATCCTGATGCAATTAATATTTTTCAAGATTCAAAGGTTTTGTTTGGACCTGGAAAGGCTGCCAATGCTGGTGGTGTAGCGGTATCAGGACTTGAGATGAGCCAAAACAGTATGCGAATCAAATGGGAAAGAGAAGAAGTTGATCAAAAACTTTTGACAATCATGAAAAGCATACACGCTGCATGTGTAGTTCATGGTGATAATAAGAAACATATTGATTATGTTAAAGGTGCAAATATTTCTGGATTTATTAAGGTGGCTGATGCAATGATGGATCAGGGAGTCGTATAAGGACTAAATCCCTGTAGAGTCTTCTTCATCCATTAACTCAATTTCACTAGGTTTGGGTATCAATATTTTTCCCACACCACTAAGCCCATCAATAATTGTTTTAAAAGAATCATTGAATTGAAACCATTTAATATATTTTTTTTCTTCTTTGGGTTTTAGTGTAGTTAACCAATTAAAATTCAATGAATCATTTATATTTTTATGGTCAATTGTAAGGTATCCTATATGGAGGCTGGTTATATTTTGAAAAAAATGACTTCCAAACGACGGATCTACGGGGAAATCTTCATGCCCAAGCTCAATAATGATCTTTGTATTTGATATTTGTTGCCAAGTAATTGGAACTCCAAGCCAGGGATCAGCTGAACCCCATCTTCCAGGACCAGATAAAATATATGGATTATCTTTTCCTATCTTTTCATTAAAATAGCCAATTTCTTTTGCAATTTCCTTTGACTTTGAGGGATCATATTTTTCTGGTGGCAGGTACAATAAATCTTTTATTTCATTTGTTGTACCATTACCAAGAGTAATATGGCTTGATGCAAATATATCCTTTTGTTTATAAATGTCTAGATCAATAGATTTGTTATTTGAAATGAGCATAGGTTTGATTTGGAGTAAATAAAACTCTGATGGGCCATTATCATTCATGTTTACTGCGAATTCTATTTCTACAGGGCATCCTAATGCTTGTTTACCTAATGCTAAAAGTTCATTAAGTATATCACATAGAGGTATGACATTCCAGTCAAGGATCTGAGAAAAATTAACTACTCTAGTACCCTGATAAGAAAGTGAATTTCTCAAGATGTTATCTTCTGATGTAATTACACCACCCATCCATTTTAAAGATTCATCTTCCTCTGCACTAGAAAGATCATGCATCTTTAAATCCTTTTTAAGATTAAACTCTTTATCTTTTAGCTCTAAAGCAAAAAAGTTCGATTGGGAATTTTGAATGGTTGATTTAATGGTAGCAAATTGAGGTTTTATGGCTGGATATTTTGGTGATATACCAAGACATTTACCACCATCAACAATAGTTTTACCAAAACCTAATGCAAGATAACAAACTCCTTCGTCTCTATTCATATAGGATACTGGATAGAAATTTATACTTTTTAATACGCCGCTAAATGTGGGATAGAATCTCCCACTGCTATATTTTTTTCCTGCAATTTCCATTAGAATGACAGCCATTTTTTCTTCCTCTGTTCTATGAGCAGTATGGCTAAAATGAGATTTGGATTCCTGAAAAAATATAGAAGCAAAAACTAATTTTATGGCATTTGTAACTTCATTTATTCGATCTTTAAATACTTCCTGATCATTAGAAAGCATAAATGTTGAATAAGCTCCAGATAAAGCTTGATATTGTGAATCTTCAAGTAGGCTTGATGATCTTACAGCTAGAGGTTTCTTACATTTTTTTAAAAAAGCTTCAACCTTCAGAGTAATATCCATGGATAATCTGCTTTTTAAGAATGTTTCCTCTACTTTTTTATTTGACTCTGCTTTTAAGGCATCATCCCACAAATTATTATCTTTCATGAACCGATCAAATTCTTCAGTTCCAATTATTGCGGTTCTGGGTATTTTAACTACAATATTTTCATAATTATCGTTTATACCTGATTGCACTATCATGTCTTTAGCAAAGGCAAGACCGCGAGCTTTTCCTCCTAATGATCCACCACACATTTTATAAAATCTAGAGTTGTTATCTTTTTGAAAGGAAAAATCTGTCACTTCTCCAAATCTATGCTTTGCATCCGGACTTTTAATTTCTTTGATGATAGCATTTCTAATATCATTTTTATCTTTGAATTTTTCTACATTTATTTTTCTTAATTTAGTTGCAACCTCAAAATTAGATCTTGCAGCTAGCCAATTTGAGAAATGGTTGCTTTTACCATGATAAATCAACGTATCGATTGGAACAGTTTCAATGCCTTTGATAAGCTCTTCTGTATTGGTTGCTTTGATTAATTCATTACCATCAACATCTTTAAAAATGAAATCCCCAAATCCAAAATTGATGAGCATAAAATTTCTCAAATCTTTTAATAAAGTATTAGACCCCTTATGAAGAAAATCTGCACCAATTTTTTTTGCTAGTTCTCTATTTGAACTGTCAGTAGATTGAAGCATTATTGGCATGGCCGGATGCTTATGTCTAATTGATTCTGCAATTTTTACTCCAGCCTTTGGATCCTTTTTCCCTTTATTTAAGAATTTAACATCTGAGATCACACCTACAATATTTTCACCATATTTTTTTGAAAACTTCAAAGCAGTTTCGTAGTTTGGTGTTAGTAAAACTTTAATTCGTCCTCTAAGGTGCATTGATTTGTAGGTAGAATTAAATGTCTTTTTCATTAGACTTTTTGTTAGAGAAACAATTTCTCTATATATAAGTGGTAAAAGTACAGAATACATTCTTGGAGAGTCTTCAATTAAAATAATAGCACGCACATTTCCCTTTATAATGTCTTTTTCAGCATTTTTTCTGTCCTCAACATATTTGATTATCGCTGGAAAGACTGAGGCATCTCCAGACCAAATAAAAACTCGATTAATGGAACTTGGAGAAATTTTTTGACTGAGCTGTTTTATTTCAGTTTCATCAAAAGCTAGTAAAATAACTGGCATGTGAGGATAATATTTTTTTATAGACTTGCCTAGAGATATAGGGTCTGTGTCTTCAATTCTTAGCATTACTATAACAAGATCAAATTTATTTTTTGATAAATGTTTCATTGCAGATACAGAAGTAGAGGATCGTGTAACTCGAGGAGCATAATTAAAGTTCATGCCAATATATTCTGTCATAATCTGCTCTGTTAGACCACCTTCCTCTTCAAGGATGAAAGCATCGTATGGACTTGCAACTAATAATATTTCATGAACTCTATGCGTCATGAGCTCATTGAAATTGTTATTGTCTCTTATATTAAATGGGTTTTTTGTCATTTGAATAATGATTCAAATTATAGAATTAATTTATTAAGTTTATAAGCTGTAATGTATTTTTATTTAACATTTTAGAATAAGTAACAAAAAATTGTTTCCTTCAATACACCAACTATCCTCTTTTGGTTGTAGTTTCATAAATCAGCCAAAGTATTAAATGAACTATGCTTAGAACTTTAAAATCTTTTGACATCAAAGGGCAAACTATATTAATTAGACTTGATCTAAATGTACCTATTCATGACGAGGTGATTCAGGATGATTTCAGGATAAAATCTTGTCTGCCTACAATTAATTATTGTTTGGAAGAAGGTGCGGCGGTAGTCTTAATGTCCCATCTTGGCAGACCAAAAGGTGAATACAGTAAAGATTTTAGTTTAATGCCTGTTGGTGAGCATCTAGCCTCTCTTCTAGAAATTCCTATTAAATTTTCTTCAGATTGTATTTCGCAGGATGCTATTGATACTTCGCTATCATTAAAGCCAGGAGAAGTTCATCTGCTAGAAAATTTAAGGTTCCATAAAGAAGAATCTGATAATGATTCACTCTTTTCTAATAAGCTATCAAAACACGGCCGTATTTACATTAATGATGCTTTTGGAACAG
>JAYPIC010000052.1:5124-11757 GCA_038127595.1 bacterium
CTTCGGAACAGCGCACAGAGCACATGCATCAAATCATGGTGTGATTGATAATTTTAAAAATTATGGTATTGGCTTTTTGTTTGAAAAAGAAATGAAATACCTAAGAGAGGTCGTCAATAAACCAGAAAGACCTTTGGTCTTGATTCTTGGTGGTTCAAAGGTTTCTACTAAACTTGAACTAATAAATAAATATTTAAGTCAAGCTGATAAAATAATAATTGGCGGAGGGATGGTATTTACTTTTTTCAAAGCAATGGGTTATAACATTGGTAAATCTTTAGTTGAAACTAAAATGATTGATCAAGCAAGAAATATTCTTGACGCTGCTAGGCTCAATGGGAATAAGATAATCTTACCTAGTGATGTTGTATGCGCTGAAGACATAAATTCAACTTTTAGAGGCAATTCCGTAAGTGTAAGAGACATTCCTGAGAATTCTATGGGTCTAGACATAGGTTCAAAAACAATTGAGAAATATTTATCAGTTTTAGATGAGGCAAAGACAGTCCTTTGGAATGGACCAATGGGAGTTTTTGAAAATGAAGTTTTTTCTCATGGGACAAAAGCAGTTGCTGATAAATTAGTAGAAATTGTTGAAAAAGAATCTGTTGTTATTGCTGGAGGTGGAGATACGGCATCTGCATTAAGAAATTTTAAATTAGTTGATAATGTTTCCCATGTCTCAACCGGCGGGGGTGCATCGCTCGAACTGATGTCAGGCAATCAACTTGACGCAATCAATAAACTGGAGATATAAGTATTATGATTAATTCTATTGTAGCTGGCAACTGGAAAATGAATAAAACACCAAAGGAAGGCAAAATTTTCATTGAGAAAATGATTAGTGATCTAGATTCTCTTGGAGATACAAATGTAATTATTTGTCCTCCATTTACAGGATTAACGAGTTTGTCGAAATCTAGTAAATATAACTTAGGGGCTCAAAATTGTTATTTTGAAGATTCCGGTGCATATACAGGAGAAATTTCTGTAGAAATGCTTATAGATTGTGGTGTCAAATATGTGATCCTTGGTCACTCTGAGAGAAGATCAATTTTTAGTGAAGATGATATATCCATTGGAAAGAAAGTAAAAAAGGTACTAGATGCGGGAGTTACTCCTATTTTGTGTATAGGAGAAACAATAGATCAATTGAATAATGGTTTAGCAAAAGAAACTGTTTCTGCGCAATTGAATGAAGGTCTTAGTGGATTAAGCAGCCTTAAAAATATTGTGATTGCTTATGAGCCTGTGTGGGCTATAGGCACAGGATTAACTGCTTCAGTTGATAAGGTCGCGGAAATTCATCTTTTCATTAGAAATATGCTTTCAGATATTTCAAACAAAGAGGATAGCAATCTCATTCCTATTTTATACGGAGGTTCAGTTAATTCTGATAATGCAGAGGAGTTGATCGGTGTTAATAATGTGAATGGTTTTCTCATTGGTGGTGCTAGTTTAGATGTTGAAAAATTCGTAGATATTATTAATATAGTCGATCAAAAATAGGAGATTTTTACTTAAATGATTGGATTTTTAATTATTGTTCATACTATTGTTAGCATATTGCTAATATCTGTTGTCTTGATGCAGGCTAGCCAAGGTGGTGGATTATCTGGTACCTTTGGAGGTCAAGCTGCTAGCAGCATCCTAGGTGGGCAAGGCGCAGGAAATGTTTTAAGTAAAATTACAGGGTGGCTTGCGGCAGTTTTCATTGGTCTTGCAGTTTTAATAAGTATTTTAAGTGGGCCAAGTGATGAATCTGGCTCCTCACTTGTCAAAAAAGCTTCTGAAGAAAATCCTATACCAATTGAACGGCAAACTTCTCAAGAAGATGATACTCAACCTGTTCTGGATTTGGAATAATTAGGTAAAATTTTAAATAGTCTTTTCATTTTATTGCCGAAGTGGTGGAACTGGTAGACACGCAGTCTTGAGGGGGCTGTGAGGGTAACCTCGTGCCGGTTCGATTCCGGCCTTCGGCACAAACTTAAAATATTTAAAGAAGATTTATTTGTAATTCTTCCTCTTTGCCCTTTTCCTTAGTTAAGAGTAGATTTTAAATCTAATCTTTATAGTTTTAAATATGAAAATGAATAAAATTATTATAATTATTACAATGTTCGTGTTTTCGGTTTCCTTAGCCCAAAATACAACTATTTTATTCCTTAGAGATGGTTCAATTATACAGGGTACAATTACTCACGAAAAGCCAAATAAGATATTTTTAAAAACTGAAATGGGGTTTGTGCAAATAAAGCCTGAAGACATCATTGGGAGAGAAGACTTAGCTAAAAAAGGTGATTTGACATATATGTCAGACCAGATTGAGTTTGTTAGAAGATATGTTGAAAATTTATCTGGTAAAACCGTTTCATGGAAAGACTCTCTACAAAATAAGATTGATAATTTGTATCAAGTTTACAAAGGCTTTGAAATTCTTCAACAAGAATTTGAAGCTGATCTACTTAGATTACACACAAAAGATCAGGAAAAGTCAAAACAGTTGTTAGAAATTACTCATGATATTGTAGAACATGAGGTAGATATCTCTTTAAATAGACAAAATATAGGGCTTGTTGGAGATACAATAGGCTATATTAATAACGGATTAAGTGTTGCTGAGGATAATCTAGCAAAAAATATAAATCAGACTTATGTATTATCCGGATCAACAGCTAATATGATGGATGATATTGATGCCGTATCAAATGAGATTACAAACAATAAAAGTCAAATCGACATCATGTCTGGTTCTGTTGCAAATTTATATAGAGAAGTTCAAAGAGTGGAAAAATCTTTTGAATTTATTAACAGGTCTATAAAAGAAAATAGAGGGTCAATTGGACTTAATCAAGAATCAATTAATGCAAATCACAATGCAATTATTGAATTAGGTAATTCTTTAGATAAAAAAATTGATGCACTTCATGACTCATTGAAAGTTTCGCAAAATGAACTAGTAAGTACAATGGAATTACTTTGGAAACAAAATAAAAAATCAGTAAATGACATAAATGAAGCCTTCAACGATAGTTTGTATAGCATCAATCGTAAAGTAAAGACTATTGATATAAAAGTAGATGATGCTAGTGGTGATTTAGAGGTGTACATAACTGAACTTAAAGCATCAATTGAAAATATTAACAAAGCCATTGCTACTATTAATGGCAATATAAGTGGTATAGAGAGGAATGTTGATGGTGTAAGCTCAAAATTGGAAGCTTTATCTACTCAAGTATCTAAGATTAAGAAAAAATAGACAATATTTAACAAAAGGATTACAATTAAACAATCGGCCAATCTAATTAAGCCTAGGATTTGTTTCCAGATTATTTAAAGGTCAAAGGGCTTTGGTAAACGTCTAAAAGTGTATTAAATAATAAATTTTTTAATTAAAAGGATATAAAGATGATATACAAGATTCTGGTTTTATTATTAATTACTCAGCACTCGGTTGATGCTCAAGACCCTGAGCAATTATTGAATGAAGCTAATGAACAAATGTCTAAAGGTGATTTAGTTATTGCTGATTCTTTGCTAAAAGAATCTTTGAAAGTAGATCCCTCATTTGCACCTGCACATGTTGGATTTTCTGAACTATGGTTACGCAAAGGAGATTTAAATAAGGCAAATGCATCTGCTACTAAAGCTGTGCAGATGGATGAGGAATTTAGGTCATGGTGGAATGGTTTAAATGACATAAGAAATAAAATACAAAATGGTAAACGAAATGTGCAGCAAGGTCAGTTTGATGCGGCAATGACAGATTATGAGTCAATTTTAGAAAAACATCCATATTTTCCTGAGGCACATTTTTATATGGGTTTAACAAAATTCAGGCAAAAAGATATTGAGGGAGCAGCATATTATTTTAGTGAAGCATTGAAATTGTTTCCTGATCATATGAAAGCAAGAAAAGGTTTAAATAATGTAACTAAACAATTATTAAATAATGGTAATAAAGCCTACAAAAGAGGCGACCTTGATAAAGCCACAGATTTTTATAAAAAGGCTACCAAATATGATGAGACTTTCTATCTGGCATTTTATCAACTTGGTGTATTAGAAAAGAAAATTGGTAATTCTGAAGATGCAATATCCTACTTTAATAAAGCAATTTCAATAAAACCTGATTTTCATAAGGCTTGGTTTACCTTAGGGACATCATATGAAGTTGATAATAACTTAGATTCTGCAATTGTAAAATACGAGAAAGCTATTGAGCTTAATCCAGAATACACAAAAGCATATAGTAATCTTGGGAATATTCATTTGATTCAAAAAAATTATGACATCGCTAGAGATGTATTATTGACTGCAATTCAAATAGATCCAGAATATGCTGATGCTTATCTACGTTTAGGTGTGGTATATTCAGAACAAGAATTATTTGAGGAGGCTGCTGAGCAGTTTAAAAAATCTACTGAATATGATTTGAAAAATCATGATGCATGGTTTAGATATGCATCGTCTTTAAATGCTATAGATAATTTTAGCGAAGCATCCATTGCTGCTCAGAAATGTATTGATTTAAAATCTAATTTTGGTGGTGGCTGGTATGAAAAAGGGGTTGCTGAAATGAAAAGCGGGAAAAAAACAAGGGCATTAAAATATTTTGATGAGGCAAATAAAGATAGAGATTGGAGAAAGCTGGCACAAAGAAAAATTGATGAAATTAATAATCCAACAAAGTACCAAAAATGAGTTCTAATAATGAAGGTTTTATTAAAGGTGTCGTTTTTGATTTAGATAATACCTTACTAGATTTTATGAAGATGAAGCAGGTAGCAGTGAGATCTGCGATTAGAGGGATGATTGAATCTGGTCTTGAAATAGATGAAGATAAATCTTTCGAAAACATAATTTCTTTGTACGAAAAAATTGGATGGGAAAATCAAAAGGTTTTTGATGTTTTTCTTGAAAATTCTATTGGCCATGTTGATAATAAATTTTTAGCTGCTGGTGTTGTAGCATATAGACGTGCGAGAGAAGCAAGCTTATTAGCTTATCCAAATGTAAATAAGACTTTAATTGATTTAACAAAGCTAGGTATGAAATTAGCTGTTGTCTCAGATGCGCCCAGTAGGGAGGCATGGATGAGAATTTATTATTTAAATCTTTATCACTTCTTTGATGCTGTGGTTACTTTTGATGATTCTGGTGAGCGAAAACCATCATCTGTTCCTTTTGAAATGGCTCTCAAAAAATTAGGATTAAAACCTGAGTCTAGTCTTATGATAGGAGATTGGCCAGAGAGAGATGTTGTTGGAGCAAAAAAAATTGGAATGAAAACTGCATTTGCTGTTTACGGAGATACGTTTGGTACTAAGAATTCAGGGGCAGACTGGGATGTTGAGGATATCTCGGAGCTTGTAACAATAGTCAGGAAAAATAATAATATTGAATAATTTTTACCCTGGAGTTGATATTGTTGATATTGATCGAATAAAAAGTTCAATAGAAAAATATCAAGATAAATTCTTAAGTAAAGTTTTTAACAAAGAAGAACAACATTATTGCAACTCTAAATCCAATCCTTTTATACATTTCTCAGGAAAATTTGCAGCAAAAGAAGCAGTCATGAAAGCGGTTTTTTCATCAAAAAATTTAAGCTTATTAGGTTTTAAGGATATTTCAATTATAAATGATAAGAATGGCGCTCCAATAGTCTATATTCGTGGTCGTTTTGAAAAAAGCATTAATATTTCCATATCGCATACAAATGACACAGCTATTGCTTTTGCCATTTTAAAAGAAAAATAAAAATTGTTAACTCTAGGCATTTTATAGGCTTATCATTTAACACCATAAATTGATACATTTTTTTAAAAATCACATAAAGATACATTTTTTGACAATCTCTTTTGTATCATTAATGCTTATAGGTTCTTCTCTAAAAGGAACCTCCATCCCCAAATCTTATATTTTTACATTAGATAAACTCATTCACATTGTTGAATATTTCATATTTGGTGTACTGCTATATTTTTCAATTGTTGGTAGCGCGAAATATTCAATTATTTTAAGTTTGATAATGGGAACATTTTATAGTTTTATTGATGAGCTTTATCAATCTACTGTATATGCAAGAGATGCCAGTGGTTTTGATATAATTGCAGATATAATTGGACTAATTTTAAGTGCATTTTTTGTGAGATTATATTTCAATTCAATAGGAAATGATAAATAAAATAATTATCAAAGATTTTGCTATAATTGATGATATTAATATCGATTTCAATCCTGGACTAACTGTAATTACAGGAGAGACTGGGTCAGGTAAATCGATAATCCTTGAAGCAATTTCATCGCTAATTAGTGGAAAGTTTTCAAAATCCTCCATAAAACATGGTGCATCGCGTAGTGTCGTCGAACTCGAATTCGATGAAAGATCATATAGAAAAATTTACAACAAAACAGGTAGGTCAAAATCATACATAGATGAGGTCCCAATGACTCAAAATGATTTTTTAAAATCATTTGAATCTAAAGTCGAGTTTCATGGCCAAAATGATCAGCAAATCATCTTAAAAACTGATAATCAAATTGATTTTTTAGATTACTTTTGTGGTAATCAAAAAGATTTAGCTAAAATAAATAAGGTAGATGAAATATTTTCAGATTATTTTA
>JAYPIC010000053.1:0-11475 GCA_038127595.1 bacterium
ACTATCTACTTTTATTTTTTTAATTGTTATGTTTATTGCATTTAGCATAGTTTAATATTACTACAAAATTAATTACGGACAATATTTAGCTTTGTGTGACTCGGGGTGAGCGCTATGGGAGAAATATTGCCCGTAATTTTAATTTTTAAACTCTTGAAGATATTCAATGTATCTTTTTTTATCAATTATCTCCTTATTCCACGTATCTCTAAGTATGAATTCTATTTTTTTATCAATTGTATTTTGTATGTTTTCCCTATATCGTCTATATGCATAATAATCAGTCATGGAGATCTCATTGATCTTATTTTGAAAATACATTATAGGATTTAAATTGAATGTACTTCTTACATAATCATTTTTTAATTCGTTTTCTTTTTCAATTTTTACAGCAGCTTTTTTATTTAAAATATTTACCAGACCTGAAATACTTCTATTAACGATACCTTTATCAACTATGGTGTCTTGCGCGTAAATAGAATTTTTTAAACTAGGGAAAGACTTTAATAGTTCTTTTTGCAACGTATCGGTCGACATATCAAAAATTTCATATCTTTGATCTCTAGCTACATCAAGATAGTCAACCATATAATTTGTAGAAAATTTTATTGATGCTATTTGGTGAAATAAACCAGGCATAATAATTGATAAGACTGCCCATATCGAAATCATTTTTATTGCCTGGTCGACACTACCTTTACCCCAATAATTAATTAAATAAAAAACAGAAGTCCATAAAAAAACGTATAAAAGGATTAAAGCTAACAGCTTAAAAAAACTCGTCAATTCATTTGTGAGCGCACCTGATAAAATCGCATATGGTATCAGTAAGAAACATATTAGTAAGAACACAAACAAGAAATAATATGAAAACCTGATCGTCAGCCAAGCCTTTTTGGAAATATTATTTAAATAAATTAGCTTATCAAAACCATTATCTTTTTCTAGCCCACCTATGTTAAATAATAAAATGATAAGTAAAATAGGTGTCAAAAATAATAAGACAAAACTAAAATCCAGGGTTCCCAAAGCCAATCGTTCAGGATTTGCAATTTCCTCAGCAAGATCATTATCAAATATAGTGCTCCAATTAGTGGCCTTTTTATAATAGCCATATTGCTCTGCCTGTCCTGTACTAAAAACAATCATTGGCGATGGATTTTTTAGAACATAAGATGGTGTATTCCATATCGCCCAATAAGGAATAGTGGGATCTCTTCGAGGTTTTTCAATTAAGCCTTGCTCAAGTTCATCATACTGAACTAACATTTCATTCTCAAAGTCTAAATTTTTACTTTTAATACTTTTTATTTCTACGTTGTGTTTTTTAAAAACAGCATAGCTTGTTTGACAACCATAAAAAATTGAAAAAGCATACAATAATATTGAAATAATTTTATATGGAGCATTGACCAAGTGAAAATATTCAAATTTTAAAATATTTAAATATTTATTCATACCAAGATATCTCTTTTAATTTTATATCTAATTAAATATCCAGCCAAGATTCCCCATGCAATTAACGCAAGGATATCAGTAAGATAATTTCCAATTTGATTTTTAATCAGCATAGTCTGATAGTCAAAATTTTTTACAGATCTAAAGAACGTATTATCGACAGTCCACCTCCACTCACCAGTTTTTGAGCCACCATGTGCATGTTTATCATTCAACGTTTTAATAAGATATCTTCTGTAATACTCAGCTTTTTTTAAAAAGTCTAAATGATGGATCATATCACTTCCACAAAATCCCATACTAAGATTTTGTAGGGATGAAAAAGGATTTAATAGTCCAGATAATTGGTATAGCTTTTTTTGTTTTTGATAAATTAAATAATTATTTCCAAAATGTTTATCCCATACCTGATTACCATACTCTTCATCAGCCTGCATAACAATTCCATCAAAATTAATAGGTAGTTGACTAAGGCTATCTACTTTATACTTAATTAAATATTCTTTTTCTAGTTTAGACCGTCTCTCATCTCTTGGATTATGACCGTCGATACCTTTAGAACGATCTTCTTTCATTTGAGCAATGAAATTTTGTCGGCTTGGTAAGGGATGAACCTTTTCAATAGTATTACCCCAAATTTTAGGTAAGAATATTGTCCAAACTATCCAAGTCGCTAAAAGTAATGATATTGCTGAAGTATTATTTTTAAGCCTGGCAGAGATAAAAGTGGATAAACAAACCACAATTAAGTAATACAGACCATATGATATAAAAGTAAGCCCTAATCTTAATGCAGTATCCAAAGCTAAAGGGCCAAGTAATAATTGTAAAAAAACTGAGAGCATGATAAGCATTAATCCATAAAACCAAATACTAATAGATTTAGATAAAATTAATTTCTCCGGAGAAATCCCTTGCAGAGCTATAAGCTTCATTCTTCCAGTTTCTTTATCATTAGTTATAGAGCCAAAAGATAAAAAAATAAGAAATAAAGGCACTACATACTGTAGGATTATGGAAGGTTTAAGTTTACCAAATTTTGAAATTGTCATTGACTGTGATGCTTCTGAATGCACAATCTCATTTTGGACATGACCCTCAAGTTTTAAAACATTACCTGTTATAGAACCAACCCCATCATCTAAGCTGTTTAAAATACTTATTGGTTTAAAAACATAAACACCATAGTGAGCTGCCCTATGTGGGTTCATTGGCTCCAAATTATCCCACTGCGACCTAATATGTTTTTCAGCTGCGGCTTGAGCTTTGCTTTGGTTTTCACTTTGTAAGTTGCTCATCCAGGCTAAAGATATAATACTCAGAATGAATATTAATGAGACATAAACAATAGAACGATTACGAAATAATATTTTCCACTCATTAAGAATTATTACAATCATTGATATAAATTAGCCTCTCATATAATCAATATATATATTCTCAAGCTCATTTGTTGTGACTTTGGATGTGTCCATTTGATCAATTAAACTTCCATTTTTGAGTATTCCTATTCTGTCACAAGTTTCGCGCACTCTAAAGATATCATGAGATGCCATCAATACAGCAGTGCCTTTTTCAGCGAGGGACTTTAAAGTGGTAGAGAGTTCTGTGCTTGCTAGTGGATCTAATCCGCTAGCAGGTTCATCTAAAAGTAAAACCTTAGCTTTTTTTGCAAATGCAATAGCAATACCAACTTTTTGCCTCATCCCTTTTGAATAAGATCCTACCTTTTTATAAATGGCATCTGAATCTAGTCCACAATCATTTAATATTTTGGATAAGGCTTCATCATCATAGTCATCCCCTGCTATTTTACAAAAATAATTTAAATTTTCAAGTCCAGTTAAATAAGGGTATAAGTTTACATTTTCAGATATATACCCTATTTTTTTTCGAGCATTATCAGCATGTTTAGTAACATTTATACCATCTATAAACGCCTCTCCATTATCTGGCTCTAAAAAGCCAAGTAAGATATTTATCGTTGTAGATTTCCCTGCTCCATTTGACCCTAGGAGGCCATAAATTTCACCCTCAGTTATTTCAATTGATAAATTTTTTACAGCTACAAAACCACCAAAACTTTTCGTTATATTTTTCAAACTAATCATTATTTAATTATCTCCCTAAAAATTAACTTTATACCTTAAGTTTATGCCTCTACCTGGCTCAGGCATGATCATTTTTATTTTTGATAAATGATTATAATAAGTCTCATCTAAGATATTTGTAACCTGAAAAATTATTTGATGGATATTTTCATTTTTACTAAAAGTATATGAGCAGTTATAGTTCAGTAGTTTGTAACCATCAGTAGGATATTCAAATTCCCCAAGTTTATTTTGATCAGATACGAAAATACCCTCTATTGTGTTATTTAGAAAAGAAACCCTCTTTTCTAACTGAATTCTGAGTAGATCAGGCGGAATGTATGCTAGTGGCTCGTCATCTTCTAAATTAAGCCCTCTGCAAATTGATGCATTCGCTAATAAATTAAAATATTTTAGATTTAATTTAGTACTTGGTTCAAATCCTTGGATCAAGGTTTCTTTCCCATAGAGTTTGTATTTATAAAGCCACCCAGCAGATCCGCTACCCCATTCGATCCAGGTTGCCCCCGGTATATAACCATCTCCCTCTTTTTGGAGTATATGAAAATTAGTACTATAATTAATGTAACTAGTGAGTTTTAGTTCATGACCCTTGCCGAAGAAGGAAGTCGTATTTTCAAAGCCTATTGTATTTTCCTGTTCAAGGTTTGGTTCACCGATTTCATAAGAATAGGTGCCTAGATGGGGGCCATCAGAAAATAGGTCTTCGATTCTTGGAGCACGGCTTGTAAAAAGGAGATGATTGTATATGGAAATATTATCCCAATTTTTTTGAGCAGAAGCTCCCAATGAGGCTAGTAAATAATCTCGTTTTCTTACATCATCTGCATCAATATTTGAGAAGAAGGTATCATCAGCACTAGGGTTTATTGAACGATACTCTACTCTTCCAGAAAATTGATACTTTTTATTTGTAAGGTTTTTAGTATGTACTCCGAACAAGGAGAATTTCATTTCATTCGTGTTGGGAGTCCATATAAAACCTTTGGTGAAATAATTTCTATTTTGAAAATTTGCTCCAATTTTAAGATTTTTTCCTGTAAGCATTGCATTGAAATAAATAATGTCTTGACGCAGGTCTACAGATGCATAGTTTGAGCCTTTTACAAATTCTTTATGGCCGTATTTAACATATCCTTGTTCCAGGTCTAGGATATTAAATGAAAGGTGATTTATATCGCTATGATATTTTAGTTTCTGTGTATGGTTCTTTAGAGCAAGATCAACGCCATTAATATGTCCTTCAGGACTTCCTGGGATTCCATAATTCATTGAAAAATCTTTTAATTCAATGGTGATCAGATCTTTTTCTCCAAATTTAGTCAAACCAAGTGTCAGGTCATTTTTTTCTAATGCAGTATTTTTCAAAGTGCCAATTGGTGAAGACTGATCATGTGCTGATCTGTTGTTTAGGGATAATGAAAATTGATAGTCATTTAAAGGAATGTTGACTTCAGAACCAATCAAATTCGACTGATTAGAGCTTTCATGGCCAAATAATAGTTTGTAATTAGTTGATGATAATTTTTTTGGGTTTTTAAAAGGCGTTATAATGTTAATTATCCCCGCAATAGTATTTGAACCGTATGCGAGAGTTTCTGGGCCTCTCATAATTTCGACACCGTCTGCTGCAGAAATTTCCATACTCACAGCGTGGTCGGCAGTTGTATTAGACATATCGCCGAGTTCAAAACCATCACTAGTAATTAAGAATCTATCGCCTGAGTAACCTCTTAATATAGGTCTCTGTGTTGCTTGGCCTGAAGATCTAATTGCTATACCTGATTCGCCAGATAATGTTGTCGCGAGATCACTAATTATATTTTTTTCTAATTTATTACCGACCATTGTTATTGAGGATGGTGCTTTACTTTGATTGCTTTCTTTGTGTGAATGAACCGTTATAGCGTTCATTTTAATTGCTTTCGGGTTTAGAAATACTTTTATGGTTTGATCATTATTGCTTTGATTAATTACTATGCTAGTATCTTTAAAGCCTATCATTGTAAAAATAAGTTTATTTTCAATTGGGGCTTTTAACTCAAGGCTGAATCTTCCTTCATTGTCAGAAGATGTACCGTTATCATCATTTTCAATAATTATATTTACACCAGCAATAGGTTCTTGATTTGTTTTATCAAGGATGATTCCTTTTACACTAAATACGTCATTTGAGTATAGACTTGAAGAAAATAAAAGAATGATGAATGAATATATGCAGCGCACAGCTATGACAGTTGTTTATTGAAACCAGAAGCTGTCTAAATATTTTTAAACAGCTTCCAGTTCGATTTGTTTTAGTTAATTAACAGTTACAACAACATCATTCGTAGATGTATAGTCTGCATGACCATCATGCATTAATTGAAGAGTAAAGGATGTACTACCTGAATTTACTCCAATGATGTGTAAAGCAGCTCCATGCTCTTCATCATGGTCATGATCGTGGTCATCACCTTCTTCCTCATGTTCCACTTCAACGATAGCAATGCTAGCATTAGCACCAGACACTTCTAATTCACCTTCTTCATGTTCTTCACCTTCTTCTTCCTCATGCTCGATTTCCTCACCTTCATGATTTAAAAAATGAACTGCGAGCTCTAAAGTGTCTCCGACATTTAATGATACAGAACCAGTAACAGAACCTTCAAATTCTCTATAAATTTCAGTTCCATTGCTTTCTAAAATGAATCCATCGGCATCTGTGTGTTCACGGTCATGATTATCGTGGTCGTCATCCTCACAACCTGTTGTGAACAATAGTACGAAAGAAAGTAAAAATATAGCATGCGCTTTAACGGCGCGTAAAAAAGATAATTGCATTTTATATGCTCCTATAAAAATAGATTAACTGCTAATCACAACCGTTGTAATTAGCTAAAATAAAAGTTGATTTATAGGTAGGTAGGTGGGGCCCTTGAACTATTAGAATGGTGGCCAACACTTTTAATAAATGAGCTAGCATCATTCTTGAAAGTTAAAACTGAGTTATTATGAATAGAATTAATATGAACATTTATGAAAAACTTATGCTTCCCTGAATTATTAATACAATCTTCGCACTCGTTGTGCATTGAATGGTGTTCAGCAGTATCACAACCTTGATTACAGATACCGTATCCCTCTTCAAAATGGTGGGCATGTTCATCTAGATTTAAGCCAGTAAAAACTAATAAGAAAGATAATAAGTACTGGTTAAATACTTTGATGTAGCTCATTATGTTACTTTTATTTCTGTTCATAATTAGGTTGAAAGCTAAGCAATTTCTATTTAAAAAATAAAAAAACTATCTCATTGGAAATTACTTTAATTGTTTATAAAAAATTTAATAACCTTTATAACTCCACATTGATTGTGGCTTTTAGAGTTTTGAATTATATTCGCATGTGAGCGAAAAAAATATAAGAAAATTTTATCCTTTACTTTTTATATCATTATTATGGTTCCTTAGTCCGCCAGAAGGACTAAGTGTTCAAGGATATAGGATATTCATAGTTTTCTTATCAGTCATTTTTTCTCTTTTATTGCAACAGATCTCGATGGCATTAAGTGTACTTGGTGGTCTAATTTTCTCTACAGTATCTGGGTTGATTCCGATTAAGGTTGCTTTAAAAGGGTATGGAGATTCAACTACTTGGCTAGTAGTTAATGCCTTTTTAATAGCAGGCGTAATTATTCAAACAGGCTTAGGTAAAAGGATATCTCTTCTATGCATATTTTATCTAGGTAAAACAATGAGTGGCCTTGGATATGCTTTA
Organism: bacterium; assembly: GCA_038127595.1. Classification (GTDB taxonomy): domain Bacteria; phylum Fidelibacterota; class Marinisomatia; order Marinisomatales; family UBA1611; genus TMED80. The sequence goes on from JAYPIC010000053.1 coordinate 7,329, forward strand.
TGCTGCGCAGAACTTATTTTAGGGCCAGTAGTGCCTTCAAATACTGCCAGAGGTGGTGGTATATTAGCTCCAATTGTTGATTCTATATCTAGAGCATTGGGTTCTACACCTTTAGACAAACCTGAAAAAGCAGGAGCATACTTGCATTTAATAGGTGCGCATGCTAATCTAATAACTGCTGCAATGTTTTTAACCGGTATGGCGGCAAACCCTATTGTTTCAAAGGCAGCTTATGATATTTTTGAAATTGAGTATAATTGGCTGGACTGGGCACTTGGAGCTATGGTTCCAGGATTAGTGGGATTAGCTCTTTTGCCATTATTCATGATGTATTTAGCTCCTCCTAAAATATCTTCAATAGAACCAGTAAGAGAAAAAATAAAGCAAGATCTAAAAAAAATAGGGCCATGGACTTTTCATGAGAAAAGCACTGCTGCAGTAATGGTTATGATGGTCCTATTATGGTTAACCAAAAACTTGCATGGAATAGGAACGACCACTGTCACATTCTTGGGAATTATTTTTATCTTATTTTCAGGCGCCGCATCTTGGGAAAGTATGATAAAAAATCATAAGGCCTGGGATGCTTTGATTTGGCTTGGAGGACTTTTGACCCTTGCTACTAGTCTAAAAGATTTAGGATTTATATTGTGGTTTACAAGTTTCCTTCAAAACATGCTAACAGATTTTACGCCGTTGGTGATTTTTACTTTGGTTGTAATAATCTATTTCTACTCAATGTATTTATTTTCAATGTTAACGGCACACATTGTTGCCCTAGCAAGTGCGATGATGCTTCTAGCCTCTGAAATAAATTTAGCTCCACTGGTGATCATTTCTTGCATCGCGTATTTTTCAAATTTAAGCGGATGCTTGACTAACTATTCCACAGGGCCAATAATCATTTATTTTGGCAATGGATATTTGTCAACGTTAAAATGGTTTAAAATTGGTTTTCTAGTTTCCTTATATCACATAACTATTTGGCTAGGAATTGGATCGGTATGGTGGAGGATATTAGGTTGGTGGTAGAATGGAGTATTTAATCGCCAGCAATAGGGGAGTTAAAAATACCAACGGCCATTTCAGCCCAAAGCATTATGAAAAAAATAAAAATCATCCATAATATAAGTTTTTTATATTGATTGACTCTATTGTATGCTATGCGCATTGAGAATAGACAAGCAAAAATCAAAAAACTCATGATGAAAAAATCAAGAAATGACCAATCCATATTTTTAATTTAAATAAAGTAAATTTATAATCATCCTCAATTCAGTATTTAGTTATTAAAGACAATGGATGTGAAGACTTATGATTGATGTTTTTGAATTTATAAAAGAAAAAAAAGCTGACTTTAAAGATAACACTGAACGCTACCGCGTAATGTTAGAACCTAAGTTTAAAGCTTTATCTGAAAAATTAAATAGTAAAATAACTAACACGCTTAATAACCCGTGGATGTTCAATCTGCCATCGATTGATCGATCAAAAATATTTAAGAAAAAAACAAACATTAATAATGAAAAAATTAAAAATGCATATGAAAAAATAGTAGAAAGTCTCGGAAAAGAAATTTTAGTTGGACCCTGGGAGACAGTTGACCAAGATAGGATTAATCGTTTTGCTGATGTAACTGGAGATCGGCAATGGATACATACAGATTTAACAAAAGCAAAGCTTGAATCTCCATTTAAAACAACTATTGCTCATGGTTTTTTGACATTGTCACTAATACCTAAGCTTACGGAGGATTTTGACTTTAATACGATACATCCTGGTTTAAAAATGATTGTTAATTGTGGATTAAATCAGGTCAGATTTCCTTTTCCTGTTAAATCAGGGTCAAAAATACGGGGGAGGGTGAAAATAATTGATGCAGTCCCAAACAAGAACAATGTTGAGCTTGTCAATGAGGTGAGTATTGAAGTTGAAGGAAGAAAAAGATATGGATGTGTTGCTGAGACTGTCTTGAGACTGTATTATTAATTAAAGCACATTATCATCCCACACCCATAAATAAAAAAAGAGAAAAATTATAAAAGCTTCTTTTCAAAAAATTTTTAACAGTTATAGAGAGTTACCAAGTAACGTTCATCTTTTATTTTTACTTGAGTTTAGTTTAAGTCTGATTCATGTTGCCTTCATTTTAATATTAAATATTTATCTTCGAAAAAAAGGGTTTTCAGATCCTGAAATTGCGTCATTTAATTCACTAAGGTTTGTAGGCGCATTAGCTTTTGCTTTACCTCTCGGAATTTTCATTAGAGGAAAAAAATTAAAACCATTTTTTGTTCTTTCTTCTTTAGCAGTTCCTTTAACTAGTATTATGATAATCGAATCAATTAAGCACTCAATCATTCCATTAATTCAATTAGCATTTCTTTTATGGGGAATTGGAATGATGATTATGAGAGTATGTTCATTACCATTTATCATTAGAAATACGACAAGTCAAAATAGTACCGAATCGCTATCCTTAAGTGCCTCTACATGGAGTTTAGCAACGATTTTTTCTGGTCTAATAATATCTGGTTTAGATTGGATCGCAAATATTGAGATTTTTGAAAGAAGTTTTTCCTTTGACGAATATAGCATTTTGTGGATTATTACCGTCATTGGTTTAGTCTCATTTTCATTTGCAATCAAGATAAATGAAAACGACGATGAGCTAAGTCAAAAGCAAAGTGGCATATTTTCATTGCGTCAAAATTATGATTGGAACTTAATATTTAGAGCTATCTCTCCATTGATTCTTATTTCAATTGGAGCGGGACTAACGATCCCTTTTGTAAATCTATTTTTTAATTCAATATTTAATTTGAGCTCTAGCGATTTTAGTTTGCTTGGAAGTTTTACAGCACTATTGGTTTTTATTTTTTCACTTCTAGTTCCAACGCTTAGAAAAAAATATGGATACTGGGCTACAATTGTGCTTAATCAAAGTCTAGCAATAGTCTTTTTAATAATAATGGCGACAACGGAATTGTATGCAGCATCTAGTTATGCAATTATCATTGCTATTAGCGCGTATGTACTCAGGCAACCTCTAATGCATATGGCACATCCTGCTTCCAATGAATTGATGATGAATTATGTTGGTAAAAAAAACCAGGAACTAATTAGTGCATTAAGTTCTAGTTTATGGAGTGCATCCTGGTTTATTAGCGCAAAAATATTTGAATGGCTAAGAATATTAGAATTTCAATATTTTGAAATATTCCTAATTACAGCTGCTCTTTACATCATGGGAGTTGTTTTATTTGGATTTCTGATTGGCCAGTATGAAAAAAATAGTAGAAAAAGTAATCAGATATTGCCAATAGCTGACGAGTTATCTATTGATTGAAAAATACATTAGTAATGTTATGCAGGAAATACATATATTTGTTCAACTAATGGAGTATTTTATGAAAAAATTATTTATAGCTTCTTTCCTATTCTCTTTTTTGTTGGCCGAGGATAGCAAAATTAATCTTAAAATCGATGGCATGCAGTGTGCGTATAGCTGTGCAGGTAAAGTTTCTCAGGTAGTTCAGAGTATCAAAGGCGTAGAGGAATGTGAAGTTGACTTTGCTACTGGTACGGCAGTCGTTAAGTATGATGAGAAAAAAGTGAATTCCGATAACATAATAAAGCTAATAAACAAAAAGACATATTATAAAGCTGCGGTTGATAAAAAAGAATGTGCTAGTAAAGAAAAAAGTACTTCTATTTAAATCGTATTATCTAAATAATAGAAAAACCCCGCGTTAGTGGGGTTTTTTTATTTCCTAAAAAACAAAGAATAAAATTATTATGTGTGGTAGGTACGTAAATAAAAACACAATTGATGATCTTACAGATTTTTTTGGTCCTGAATTTTCTTTTGATATTTCTGCTCAGCTCAATCAGAGCTATAATATTTGTCCTACTCAAAATTCTTCAGTTCTTTTTAAATCAATGGGTAGAATGAGACTAGAAGATATGAGTTGGGGATTGATCCCCTCTAGGTCTAAAGATAAAAATTTCGCATCCAAATTAATTAATGCTAGAGTAGAGACTATTGAAGAAAAACCTAGTTTTAAAAACCTGGTAGAGAAAAATAGGTGTATAGTAATTGCAAATGGATATTATGAATGGATTACAACATCTGAAGGAAAACAGC
>JAYPIC010000054.1:0-11397 GCA_038127595.1 bacterium
AAACATCAATTTATCAATACTAAAATTTCAATGATGCCTAAAAGAAAAGTTTTAACAACTATTTTGGAGTTAGATTACAAAACGTTATTAGGTGGTGATTATGCAAGAATATTTTCTATAAACCCTAAAAAGATTAAAATTGCTATTATCCCATCGGATACAAAAATATTTTTAGGACAATCTATAAATAATTTTAATCCAGACATTGAAAGATCAGCTTTCAATGATTCAGTAAAGTCCTGTTTATCTGACAAGCTTGATATAGACTTTGTTGAAAATGAAAATGATTCAGAATTGCAAATGTATTTTGATGTTTCCTCTAATGAAAATCTAAGAAGAATGAGCAGGAAAGAGCCTTTTATATCAAAAGCATTTTTCATTTTAAAAATTGATGACATAACTGAAAATACTCAAATTATTGAGCATGTTATTTTAAGTAAAGCTGCTAAAAATTTTGATTTTGTGGAAAGAGCTGGCATTAAAGCATTGCAAGAACTTTCTCATGAATCAATGAAAGTTTTTTGTAATTGATGTAAATGTCGGAATTACCCAACTTTTTTTTGATGAATTTTTTCTGGATCTAAATCTCTTCGATAATATTCAAAAATTTCCCCAGTACCCTGCCAATTTTCTATTTGATTAATAATTTCAATCTTGCCTTTAAACTTTGTTGAAATTCCTTTTTTTACATGTCCAGTGCTAAAAATTATTCCTTCTCTTTTTTTTGCCCAGTTTAAATAGACTTTTTTCAAAGTTTTAGCATAACCATTTTTTTTATATCTTTTTTGTATAACAAATGCATAAGTGTACAATGTATTAAACTTTCCATAATTCTCATCTAGCCGGGACCATGGTTCTTGAGATAGAAGCTCTAAAGGCATTCCAATAATATATCCAATGATTTGTTTTTGAAATCTGGCAATGATTGGGAGAGAACCTTCTCTATTAAAATATTTTCCTATAGTATTATCATTTAAAATGTATTTTTTTCCATACTCCTCAGCTAAAGAATGTGAGATCTCAATCAAAGGGTCATAGTCGTTTTCACCTAATTGTCTTATGAGTTTGATGATGAAATTGCCACTTGAGGCTATTTCATCTACTTCAGATAAAGAACTATCTTGAATTATAGTTTTATTCATTTAGTGAGTTTAGGCACTAAATGTAATTATCGACATTTTCTTTTTTTAAATACTTAACTTATTCAGGTTTTTAAAGATTTTATATCGCGGTATATTTGCCGTCATGATTTCTTTCAATGAGAAAATTAAAAGAAGATCAAAGGAAATTAATTCCTTTCTTTGCGTGGGTATAGATATAAGCACTGATTCTTTAGGTTCAGATAATCTTGAAAATCTAATATCTCATTCTAAAAAAGTTGTTGATGCTACAAAGGACATAGCTTTAGCATATAAACCAAATTTCGCTTTTTTTGAAAAGTGGGGGTCTAAAGGATTTGAATGGTTAGAGGAGATAGTAGGCTACATTGGTGATGGTCCAATAACTATCGCAGATGCAAAAAGAGGTGACATAGGAAATACTGCAAAACAATATGCAGCTAGTATTTTTGGCCATTTTGGCTTTGATAGTGTTACGCTAAGCCCTTACATGGGAGAAGACAGTATTATACCATTTTTAACCAATGAGGAAAAAGGAGTTTTTATTTTATGTAGGACTTCAAACCCATCAGCAAAGACTTTTCAAAGTTTAAACTTTAATAATGAAGCCAAGCTATATGAACAAGTAGCTAAATGGGCAGACTCATTAAATGTCAACGACAACGTAGGACTCGTTGTTGGTGCCACTGCGCCTGAAGAACTTATCAAGGTAAGAAGACTTGCTCCGACTTTACCTATTCTTATTCCTGGTATTGGAACCCAGGGAGGCGACCTTGTGTCATGCATAAAAGAGGGAAATAAATCAGGAATAGGAATTTTAAATATTTCGAGAGACATATCATTTTCAGGAAGTCATTCAGCAAATGATATACGCCAATCAGCCAAAATGTATGTTAAAAAAATGAATGAGGCCTTAAATGTCTAAAGAACAGATTATAAATATATTTAAAGAGACTGGTGCGCTTCTAAATGGTCATTTTGTCCTCACATCTGGAAAGCATAGTTCTTCTTATTTTCAATGCGCAAAAGTTTTACAATATCCAAAATATTTAAGTCGATTCGCGCAAAGTATTGCGAACAATTTCATGAATGGCGACATAGATGCTGTTATTTCCCCTGCCATTGGTGGCATTGTACTCGGAACTGAGGTAGGAAGACTATTAAATGTTAAAACTATTTTTGCGGAGAGAAAAAAGGGTGATATGTGTATTCGCAGAGGTTTTGAAATTAAAGAGAATGATAAAATACTTGTAATTGAAGATGTTATAACTACTGGTGGTTCTGTCAAAGAGGTTATAGATGAAGTTACAAAGTTAGGCGGCATAATATTTGGGGTGGGAGTATTAGTTGATCGCAGTAATGGACAAGCCAAACTACATAAAAATCAGTTTTCGATTATTGAACTTGAAGCGGTAAGTTTTGAACCAGATAAAGTGCCAGACAGATTAAAAGATATACCAATTCAAAAACCAGGAAGCAGGAATATAAAATGATAAAAAGGAACATTATTTTACTTACTATATGTTTAGCTATAGTGGGTTGTGGAACAAAAAAAGAAAATAAGGAATCAGTTATGGATAAAGAAATAGCAGTTATATCAACAAAATTTGGAGATATTAAGTTAGAATTTTTTGATGAAATAGCTCCAAAACATGTTGAGAGTTTTAAGCTGCATGCTCAAAATGGTTATTATGATGGAACTATATTTCACCGAGTCATCCCTGGTTTTATGATTCAGGGTGGTGACCCTTTATCAAAGTCAGAGGATAAAAGCAGACATGGCACAGGCGGAAATGCTGCGAAGTATTTTGGTATTGGTGATGAAAATTCTGAATCTTCATGGGATTTGCCTGCAGAGTTTAGTGCTACTCCTCATGAAAGAGGCATATTGTCAATGGCCAGATCACAAAATCCTGATAGTGGTGGTAGTCAGTTTTTCATTTGTGTTGCAGATGCAAGATTCCTAGATAATCAATACACAGTTTTTGGTAAGGTAGTAAGCGGGATGGATGTTGTGGATTCCATTGTCAATGCCCCTAGAGATGCTAGAGATAATCCTGATGACAGGATAGAAATGAAGGTTAAGCTCGAAGACAAATAAAAATATATGTCTAAACCATATCTAGGTTTAGCTTTAGGAGGGGGTGGCTCCAGGGGAGTAGCCCACATTGGTGCACTTCAAGCTCTTCATTCTTCAGGGATAAGTCCGGATATCATTGCTGGTACTAGTTCGGGGTCTACAATTGGCGCAATGTATGCTGCAACCTTAGACCCATTTTGGATTGAAAACCGGTTTAGAGATTTTATGGAGACCGATCTTTTTTTTAAGTTTCGTTCAGGTTCATTAATCGATGGCAGAAATGAAGAAACTTTTTTAGAAAAAGTAACTACTAAAGTAAAACAGCATTACATGGTAGTTTTAGGTTTAAATAAATCTTTTGTAGCAAAGCGAGAAATCATTGAAAAGGCTGTTAACTTTTTAGTCCCTTGTAATGACTTTAGTGAATTGAAAATACCTATGGAAATTGTAGCAGTAGATATTCAATCTGGCGAAGAGGTTATTTATCATGAAGGCGATTTAAAAGAATCAATTGTTCAAAGTTCTTCAATTCCAGGATTTTTTGAATCCACTATAAAAGATGAAAAAATAATTGTAGATGGAGGAGTAGCCTCTCCAATTCCTATTGAAACTTTAAAGAATAAAGTAAATATAATAATGGCAGTAGACATAACTAACAGCAAGCTAAAACCATTAAAAAGTCCAAATATGATTGAAATAATGAGGAGATCTGATATAATTACTTCTTTAAAATTAAAGGCAAAACTCTCTAGTGAAGCTGATATATTGGTCAAGCCTAATGTGGCTGGTATTCATTGGTCTGACTTCGAGAATTTTAATAAATTATTGTATAGTGGAAAAAACGCTATGGAAAAGATTTTGAATAGATTAAAAAATTCAAATGATAACAGTATTTATAAAAAATTGATTGGTATTTCAAATTAAGTCTGGAGGTTTATGTTTAAACATTTAGTCATTTATACATTCTTTTATGTATGTGCTTGTTTTGCGCAAATCGTAAACCCAGTAACAATTGATGTGACCAGTGATAGCCTTGTGAGGGCAGGAGAAGTAGTTAACATTGAAATATCTGCTAAAATGGAAAAACAATGGAAAATTTATTCAATATATAAGATCGTAGATGGTCCACTTCCAACTGAAATAAATATTAAAGGCGATATAATAAGCGAGATTGGAAAAGTTATAGAGCCTGAGCCAATTGAAGAATATGACCCTGGATTTGATGTAACATCATTTTATCATAAGGGTAATACTTTATTTTCTTCCCAGGTTCTGCTTAAAGATGATTTAACCCCTGGTAATTATGAGATATCTGTAATGACATATTATCAAGTCTGCAATGAAAGACTCTGTTACCCTCCTGTGGAAAAGAATAATGTCGTTAAAGTTAAGGTTGAGCCTGGCGAGCCGCGAATGGAAAAAACTACATTAACTTCTTTGAAAAAAAATCATAATGGGGAAAATGGTTTAAGTTCATTTTTAAATTTAATTATCATTGCGATTGGCGGAGCAATCCTTTCCTGGGTTATGCCTTGTGTTTATCCAATGATACCAATCATTATATCTTTTTTTGGTAAAGTTAGTGAAGATAAAAATATTGGTCGCTCATCTGTTGCTGCTCTTTATGGATTAGGGATAGCTGGTACTTTTATTTTTATTGGTTTACTTGTAAGCTTTTTGTCATGGGGTGTTGAAGATGCTGCCGTCCAAACAGGGTATGCTAATATAGGAAATTTCATAGCCACTAATGCATGGTTGAATTTGGCATTAGGTGTGCTGTTTATCTTTTTTGCATTGTGGATGTTTGGGATTATAAATGTTAATGTTACTGGTGCATTGTTAAGCAAGACTGATCAAGCTGGTCAGAATGCAAAAAATGCATATTTAGGTTCATTCATTCTTGGTGTTGCTTTTGCTATTACCAGTTTTAGTTGTACTGTGCCTGTTGTGGGAATGTTACTTGTTGTTGCGGCCAGTGGAACGGCTACTGGTTTATTTACCAGCCTTTTAGGAATGACAATATATGGTGTTGTATTTGCATTTCCATTTGTGATATTATCTTTGTTTCCGTCTTCTCTAGAGAAATTACCCAGATCTGGTATATGGATGGAAAAGGCAAAAGTAGTTTTTGGATTTATTGAGCTTGCCGCAGCTGTAAAGTTTTTATGGGTCCCTGATATAGAATGGGGTATTGGTTTATTGCCACGAAGCGTAGTTCTAAGTTTATTTTTACTTATTGGGCTTTGTTTAATTGCATATTTATCAAATCTTTTTTCTTTCCAAGGTTCAGATGTGAATGATCAAAAATCAATTAGTTATATTGGTATTGGTGTTACATTAGTTGTACTTGCTCCACTAGCATTATCATTATTTTCTGGACCAACTTATCATTATAGCGGATTACCAAGATTTGCTGATGAGTTAATTGAGGCGATGGTACCACCGCCTCCCACTGAGGATGAGATTGCGATTAAAGAAGGTTGGTATGTTGATGATTATGATGGTGCTTTAGAAGAAGCGAAAAAGCAAGGAAAACCTCTTTTTATTGACTTTACTGGTATTTATTGTGCTAATTGCAGGGTAATGGAAAGAAGGATTTTTCCGCTTGAAAATATTAAAAATCATTTTGATAATATGGTATTAACAAGGCTCTACGTAGATAAAAAGGATTCTCTTAGTTCTGTTTACGCTCAAATGCAGTTTGAAAGATATAAGACAGCTACTCAGCCATATTATGTAGTTTTAGATCCTTCAAATGAAAGTACATTAGTTGACACAGGAGGGTATATCCCAAACGGTTTTGATAAATTTTTATCTAGAGGTTTAGAAAAATTTAACAGTAAAAATATGGATTAGGTTGAAAATTGAATGTTATCAATAACGCAAGGAAAAATTTTAAATGAGATGTCATAATATATTTTTAATTCCACTATTATTTTTTTATGCCCTTAGTTGTGATAATTCAGCTGAGATAAATCAAGAAAAAATTAAAACTGCGAAAAAAAACAGTAAACCTATTACAGTTTCCTCACAAAAAAATAGTTCAAAAAAAAATAAGGCTTCTAAAAAAAATCAAAATTCTGCTTCCCCAAAAATCAAGGCTCCTGATTTTAATCTAGCAGATCTTGACGGAAATATTTTGAATTTTTCTGCTTATGAAGGGCAAGTAGTTATGCTAACGTTTTGGGGAACATGGTGTGGCCCATGCGTAAAAGAAATTCCAGATTTTATTGAACTATATGATAAGTATAATAAAGAAGGTTTGGAGATTGTTGGTATAGCTATCCAGTCAGGAAGTCCAGAAAATATTAAGCTATTTTCAGAACACTATAAAATAAATTACCCTATACTAACGGATATTAATGGTAATGAGTCATACAAAGCCTTCAGTGATTATGGTACAATTTCTGGTGTCGGTATGAGAGCCGTACCTACCACATTTTTGATAGATAGGGACGGCTACATTGTTAAAACGTACAGAGGTGCTCGTCCAGGCAATGTTTTTTTGAAGGATCTAAAACCATATTTATAGATAATTATAAATATGCCTCGCCTTTTTAAAAATCTCCTACACTGTATTTGGTTTAATTTATCATTTATCATTGCTAGTGACCAATACTGGCAACAATCAGTCGACTATGAGATGAATGTAACTCTTATTGATAGCGTAAGACAGCTAGCTTGCAGTTCAACCATCATGTATAAAAATAATTCTCCTGATGAGTTGAATGATATATTTATCCATTTATACCCAAATGCTTTTCAGCTCGGTTCAGTAAAATCCAGGGATTACCTAAATGGATATGGCAGAGAATCACGTGCGGCTTATTTCAAAGATGGTTTAGATGGATATGAGAGCAAAATACACGTAAGAAATCTTACAATAGCCAAAAATGATAATTTTATTTCCGATAACTTTAAAATTGATGACACTGTATTGCGTGCAAAATTAAAACAGCCACTTTTGCCAGGAGAAAAGCTTAGAATAGACATCGACTGGAACCACCATGTGGGCGGTATGGTAGAGCGAGCCGGATATTATGAGGGTCAATATAATATGGCACAGTGGTACCCTAAAGTAGCTGTCTACGATAAAGAAGGCTGGCATGCTGACCCATTTCATGCAGAAGGTGAGTTTTACGGAGAATTTGGTAATTTTAAAGTAACATTTGAACTGCCTGCAAAGTACATCATTGGTGCCTCCGGAGTAGTTACCAAAGGGGATCCTGGCTGGAACATGGTAAAAGTAGACAGTTCAATAGATTTTCAGGATTGGTTTGAGAATTTTGAAAAAAATTACATAGAGCCGGATTCTTTAAAAACGAGGACAGTAGAATTCCTAGCGGAAAATGTTCATGACTTTGCTTGGGTTGCATCACCAAATTTTCTCTATGAGCATGGAAGATATAAAGATATTGACGTACATGTTTTGTATAACAGGGTCAATGCATATGATTGGAACAGGGTGGTTAGAGAGAGATCTGTGAGAGCTTTAAAGTGGCTAACCGAGAAATTTGGAGAATATTCATACCCTCAAGTAACAAATACTGACAGGTTGAAGTCAGGAGGTATGGAGTACCCTATGCTTATTATGGATGGGAGTGATAGTGAGAGTCTGATTTTACATGAAATTGGTCATATTTGGTTTTATGGTATTTTAGGTAATAATGAACTTGATGAGGCATGGATAGATGAAGGCTTCACCACTGCTCAAACAAGAGATTACATGATGGATCGTTATGGCACAATTGGGTTTGACTGGCAATCAGATGAATGGACTGATAAATATCAAAGAAAATTTTGGTCATTCAATAATAAACTGCATAATGACCAATGGTCATCTATAAATTATATTTTAAGTGGATATGATGAGCCAATCAGTAGAAAGAGTTATCTTTTTAAAAATAGCACTTCATACAGGCAAAATGCATATACAAAACCCTCCTTAATGCTAAATGAATTAAAATACATTTTAGGAGATTCACTTTATTATCTGTCTGTTCAAGATTTTTATAAAAAGTGGGAATTAAAACATGTAGATGAAGAAAAATTCATAGAATCAGTTGAAAAAGTAAGTGGAAAAGAGTTTGATTGGTTTTTTGATGCTTGGCTTCATGATACTAGAGTCATGGATTATAGTATTCAAAAATGGCACGCTGTAAAAAATGATGATGGTAAGTATAAAGTATTTTTAAAAATAAAAAATTTAGGCAACAGGCACATGCCCCAACTAGTAGAGACTGAATTTTATGATGGATCTACTAAAAGAATTTGGTGGGAAAATAATTATTGGAATAATGAAGATGAATTTATTTATGATGTTTCAAAAAAACCCGTAAGACTAAGCTTGGATCCCGATGCTCAATCGCTGGATGTAGACTACAGGAATAATTCTACAAAGCTTAAAAGAAAAATTACTTTTGACTGGCCTGGTATGAACTATAAACCTCGTGACAAAATAGTTTATACATGGTTACCTTCTTTATATTACAATAACATTGATAGTTACTCCCCAGGTTTACAAATTAGGAAATCTTACGGCAGTTTTGAGAATCAAATTGTAAAATTAAATCATTCTTTAGAAAAAGACCCTTCTTCCAAAAAGCATAGTTTTTACTGGTATTACGAGGGAAGTTTCAAACCCGTTCATAATTACAGAAATTTGAAACTTAATTTTAAAGTTTTTGATCAGCCAGGTTTAAAGTCACTGAAACTTGAAATGAATAAAACAAGATTTACAAACGGCTATCGAAGTAAACCCAAGCAAAATTATAAATTAGGTTTTTACGTTCAATCAAATGTTGATACACAAAAAACTAATTTATTCGCGCCTGGTAAACTTTCTTCCGTTTATTTTAATCATTTAATGAAATCTAACTACTTTGAATTTGAAACTGACATTTCAAATTCTTTATCGCCATTTTCAAAATGGGATTTTTCAAAAATTTCGTTTACCATAAAATTCAAACGAGCTCAATCCTTTAGCTCAGAGAATATCTTTAGATACTTTACAGGTTTTACGCATGCAGGTATTAGATCGCGTTCATTTTTGGGAAAAATCTGGCATCATGGGCAGAAATTACCAACTCAAGTTTCTTTTAAAATTGCTGGTAATCAATCACGGTCAATGTACGAAAAATCTTATTTAAGATCTGAAAATAGTTTTTTTGGATTTAAAAATTTAAATGAAAAGTACCATCTTCCAAGTGATGGTAATCTTAGAGCCTTTATATATGATAATTATAGTTCAGATAAACTAGCCACATTTTCAAGTGAGATGTATTTCTTAAACAAAAAAGTCAATTCAAATGGCTATTTTGAAAATAGATTAATTAATTCTGAGGTTGCGCTATTTTTTGATGCTGGGGTTTTTAACAGGTTTGACAAGATCGAAAAACTTGCGAATGCTGGAATAGGCTTTCGTTTTAGCAGCGTAGTGTTAAATAAACCCGTTTATTTGCGCGTAGACTTGCCACTAATTATAATTCAGGATGAAAAAATAACAGAAAATAGTAACATTATATTTAGCTTTAATCGTGCAATTTAATCTGCCATAAAATTTTTATTTATTCTCATAAAAACAATTGAATAAAAGGTCAGAGGCACTAAATTCTATTTCTATATTATAGCAAAAAAGTTTTTTTAGAAAAATCATTACAATTTTACCTTTGGAGGAAAATCGTGAAATTTAAATTAGCATTTTTAATTTGTTTTTTAACTAATGTTATTTTTTCGCAGGAAATATGCCCTGTTGAAAATGTTAGCGTTTTTGGTGGAGATAGTCAGAATATTGTTTCCTGGGATGAACCAGCTAACCCTTTTGTTTCAACTTTCACCCTAGAACTAACTACTGATACCTATGGATATGAAACTTCATGGGATTTGGTAGATCAATTTGGTACAATAATAGCAGAGGGACCGTCTGATGGTGATTTCTCAAGCAACGAGGTTTATACTTGGGAATTTGACATAGAACCTGGCACATACGTTTTTACAATTTATGATTCTTATGGAGATGGTCTTTATGATGGAGCTGGGTTTACGATTTGGATCGATGGCGTGATGGTCCACGAGTTTTTAGGAAGTACAACAGACCAAGAAGATAATTTTGAGGAATATCAGGTTTCAATAAATACAGATCAAGGTTGGTTTGGTATAACTTCACAAACCTACACCGAAAATGTTCCTTTTGAGAAAGGACAATACATCACTGAAGAAATGGTTGAAAACCTTACCTCAAGTGAGGTCAAAAAAGTATCGACCGGTTCGTTTAATTTGCAAAGACCTGTGCCTGAAGGTTGTGGAGATTTTGTTACTTACAGAGTTTATCAGCAAAATGGTACTGTCATTGGTAATACTACCGATTTAGAATTTGCTCACACTGGCATTACTAATGGCACTGAGTATTGTTATTATGTCTCCGCTGTTTACGATGTTGATGGCGTAGAAACTGTTTCTGAAGCTAGTAATATTGCGTGTGGCACCCCAGAAGAATGGGTTGCTGCTGCTCCGTCTAATCTAATGTCTTTTCCAGCAGATGAGGAAGTTCTACTAATTTGGCAAGGACCAGGCGGCGGTGGCGGCGGCGGTGATGGAACTGAAGGTGATAATATGGATAATCCATTTGTTATCACTGCCCTTCCATTTTCTGCTGAGGGTACTACAGTTGGTTTTGAGGATGATTACGATGAGGTTTGTCCTTATTCAAATTCAGCTTCGCCAGATGTGGTGTATATGTTTACGAGTTCTGGTGCTACTTATGACTTTAGTTTATGTACAAACACAGCATATGACTCAAAAATCTACATCCTAGATGCTACTGGTAATGTTGTTATCACTGATGCAACAACTTACGGAATAGCTTGTAATGACGATGCATGCTCAACACCTTCTTTTACGAGCCCTTATGTATCAGAATTGCCAGGTATTAATTTAGATGCTGGTTTATATTATGTTGTTGTTGATGGTTATGGTAGTAATGATGGTACATATACGCTAGACATCAATCTTTCAGCTCAGCAAAATTATCAGGAACCAGTAACATCCAATAATCAAAGCAGAAATGAATATGATTTTCTAGGCTATAATGTTTATGTAGGCGATGCGCTTCAAAATTTCGAACCAATTGAAAGCACTAGTTATACGGTAACAGGGTTGCAAAATGGTGTTCAATATACTTTTGGCGTTGTTGCTGTCTAT
>JAYPIC010000055.1:0-11311 GCA_038127595.1 bacterium
ACATGGATCTTACGCCTGGCACTAGGATAAGAGATATTAAATTGGATAAAATTTTCATAGGTTCTTGTACTAACTCAAGAATAGAAGATCTTAGAGCTGCAGCAGCAGTTTTAGAAAATAAAAAAATAAGCCCATCAATTAAGCTTGCTATGGTTGTACCTGGTTCTGGGCCAATTAAAAGGCAGGCTGAGAGTGAGGGTTTACATGATATATTCTTAAATGCTGGTTTTGAATGGAGAGAACCTGGCTGTTCCATGTGCCTTGCAATGAACGCCGATAGGCTTGAACCTGGTGAGCGGTGCGCCTCCACATCTAATAGGAATTTTGAAGGAAGGCAAGGGCAGGGTGGACGCACACACCTAGTAAGTCCAGCTATGGCTGCAGCTGCTTCCATTGCTGGTCATTTCACAGATATTGAAAGTGTCTAATGGATAAGTTTAAAACATTTTCTGGTATCGTAGCTCCACTAGATAAAAATAATATAGATACTGATGCTATCATCCCAAAGCAATACCTTAAATCAATATCACGCACTGGGTTTGGGGTTAACCTATTTGATGAGTGGAGATATATTGAATACGGTGAGCCTGGAGATGATCATTCTAAAAGACAAAAAAACAACGACTTTGTATTAAATAAAAAACCTTATGATACAGCGTCTATATTATTAACAGGAAAAAACTTTGGTTGCGGTTCAAGTAGGGAACATGCGGCTTGGGCCATAAAGGATTTTGGTATTAAAACTATTTTAGCTGAAAGTTTTGCTGATATATTTTACAATAATTGCTTCAAAAACGGAATTCTGCCTATTGTTCTAAATAAGGATATAATAAAATCTTTATTTAGAAAGTGCGATGAGGATGATAAATTTGCTCTTAAAATTAATCTAGATAATCAGATTATATCTGGTTCTGATATCGAGGACCTATCCTTTGATATTGATCCTTATAGAAAGAAAGCTTTATTAAAAGGATTAGACGAAATAGGACAGACTCTTGAGGACATAGATCTTATTAGTGATTTTGAGCAAAAACACAAAAAAACATTTCCATGGTTATTTTAGATAAAGGCTTATAAATGAGTAATAAAAAAATAGAATTGTTTGATACTACTCTCAGAGATGGAACACAAGGTGAAGGTGTAAATCTATCTGTAGAAGATAAGATAAGACTAGCTAAGCGTCTAGATGAATTTGGAATAAATATAATTGAAGGAGGGTGGCCTGGAAGCAACCCAAGGGATAAGGAGTTTTTTAAAAAAATTAGCTCTGTCAATTTAAATCAGGCTGAGGTATGTGCTTTTGGTTCAACTGCTAGAAAATTATCTAATATCGAAAATGATCCAAATCTAAAAGCTCTCCTAGAAACTGAAGTAAAAACTCTGACAATATTTGGTAAAACCTGGCAACTCCATTCGAAACATGGTCTTGGCATATCCGATATTGATAATGCTAAATTAATAGAACAGTCCGTATCATTCTTGTCTAGAAATGGCGTTCGCGTAATTTTTGATGCAGAGCACTTCTTTGATGGATATCTACAATCTGAAGCATTTGCTCTAGATATGTTAGATGCTGCAGTGAATGGTGGTGCAGATACATTAGTTTTATGTGATACGAACGGAGGTTCACTACCAAACTACGTTTATGATACAACCAAAAAAATTGTGGACAGATATAAACAACCAATAGGTGTTCATTGTCACAATGATAGTGGACTTGCAGCCGCAAATACTTTAATGGCAGTATCTGCTGGCGCTCTACATGTACAAGGTACAATTAATGGCGTTGGTGAGAGGTGTGGAAATGTTAGTCTCGCTACTGTATTGCCAAATCTTGTGCTAAAAATGAAAAAAGAGACTAAAACTAAACTCAACCTTACTGATCTATCAAGCCTCGTAAAATTCACATATGACATTATGAATATGCATCCTGATACTCAGGCTCCATTCATTGGAAAATCAGCTTTTGCCCATAAGGGCGGTATTCATGTTAGTGCAGTTATGAAAGATAGTAATATGTACGAGCATATTGACCCTAAACTAGTTGGCAATAAGCAACGTGTATTGGTTTCCGATCTTTCTGGTAAGAGCAATATTAGCTTCAAGGCTAATGAGCTTGACATTAAATACAAAGATTCAAAAGAAATAACTGGTAAATTGGTATCAAAAGTAAAAGATCTCGAGTTCGAAGGATATCAGTTTGAAGCGGCAGATGCTTCACTCGAATTAATACTTAGAGAATTATCTGGTGAATATAGTCCTTTCTTTAAGGTATTAGATTCGAAAGTACATATATCTTATGATGAAAGCGGAACTGAAAAAGCAGATGCCACACTTAAAGTATTGGTAGGTGATGATATTGAGCATACAGCCTCTGATGGAGATGGACCAGTAGATGCTCTAAATAATGCATTACGGAAGGCCTTAGCTATGTTCTTTCCAGAACTGAAAGATGTTAGACTCACAGATTATAAAGTTCGAGTTCTAAATGAGCAAGAGGGCACTGGTGCTAAAGTAAGAGTTTTAATCGAAAGCGCATATGAAGATGATTCATGGTCAACAATCGGTGTCTCAAAAAATATTATAGAAGCTAGTCGTCAGGCGCTAAGTGATAGCTTTAATTATCGATTAGCAAAATTGTCGAAGTGGAAAATAAATAATAAAAAATCACTTAAAATTAGCTAAAACCCTCATTCACTATAAAGAACGATAAATCTAAAACTAGGTTTCCTCTTTCCAAGGAAGACGGTCAGCTAGAAAAACTTGAAGAAAACAGAATTAACAATAATGATATTAATGATGGGCTTTTCAACAAAGATGTTAACCACCCATCCGAAAGAGGATCTGATTAGAACTATACTACTTCGTTGATTAGGTTCCTGTAGCCTTCGTATCCGCCGCTATGTTCTATTACCTTTTCTTTTTTTACTTCAATAAGTCTTGTAGATAAAGAAGAAATAAATTCTCTATCATGACTAACGAAAATTACCGTGCCTTCAAATATATCAAGTGCGTGATTAAGAGCTTCTATTGATTCCATATCTAAATGATTTGTAGGCTCATCTAAAATGATGACATTTGCTCTTTGTAGTATGATTTTTCCAAATAGCATTCTACGTTGTTCTCCGCCAGACAATACACTTACGGGTTTATTTATATCATCCTGAGAGAATAGTAATCTTCCAAGAGTACCTCTAATAGTCTCCAGGTCGTCTTCTTTGTGACTGTACTTAGCCATCCAGTCCATTAATGTCGTATCTGATTTAAAATCATCACCATGATTTTGGGCAAAATAGCCAATTGAGCAATTATCTGACCATTTAATTGTACCATTATCAGCAAAATTATCTTCAATCAAACACTTTACTAGCGTGGTTTTTCCAATACCATTTTCGCCAATTATTCCAATTCTATCACCAGAATTAATAGTCATATTGAATTTATTAATAACGTCTAGATCTTCATATGATTTTGAAATATTTTCAATTTCTACAACCTTATTATGAACCTTTTTTTCTTGTTTGAATATAATAAATGGATAGACGCGAATTGATGCTTTAACATTTTCAAGTTTGATCTTATTTATTTGATTTGCCCTTGATGTAGCTTGTTTAGCCTTAGATGCATTTGCAGAAAATCTACTTACAAAAGATTGTAATTCCTTTATTTTGGCTTCTTTTTTCGCATTTTCATTTAGAACAGTTTCTCTTGCAAGGGTAGAGGCTATCATGAAGTCATCATAATTACCATTGTATAACCTGATTTCACCATAATCGAGATCTGCCATATGAGTACACACGCTGTTTAAAAATCTCCTATCATGTGATATAATGATCATCATACAATCTTTATACTTTAATGTGTTTTCAAGCCAACGAATAGTATTTATATCTAGATTGTTTGTAGGCTCATCAAGTAGCAGAATTCCAGGGTCTCCAAATAAAGCCTGCGCTAGTAGGACTCTTAATTTTAATCCTGGAGCTATAGAACTCATTGGTTTTTCATGGTCCTCCAAGGGTATTCCTAGTCCAAGAAGCAGTTCCTCAGCATTAGACTCTGACATGTAACCATCCATATCGCCAAACTCAATTTCTAATTCGGCAACTTTCATACCTTCCTCTTCAGTCATTTCTGGAAGAGAGTATAACCTTTCACGCTCATTTTTAATTTCCCAAAGAGTGTTATGTCCCATTATGACACAGTCTATTACTTTTATATCTTCATAGGCAAATTGATCTTGATTAAGCTTTGATACTCGTTTGTTTTTATCAATGGATACTGTGCCAGAAGTAGGATCTAGTTCACCTGTTAAAATCTTCATGAAAGTAGATTTTCCTGAGCCGTTAGCACCAATTAAACCGTATCTATTCTTATCCGAAAACTTTACGGATATACTTTCAAAAAGAGGTTTTGAACCAAACTGCATTGAAATATTAGAGGTTGTTATCATTTTATATCTATTTATCTATTTGCGTTAGAATTAATTGCTTTTTAAAGCGAGGAGTTTAATAATAACAATATCCTGATTAAATAAAGATTTTGAAAATTATCAAAATTTGTGAAAAACCCTCACTTCATTGATAAAAAATGATTTTATTTAACCAGTCTCATTTTCGCAATTACATTTGAATAATATTTATTTTTTAACCTTTTAATGCACAAAGTGTCTTATATCAATGAAAGTTTAAAACTTTAATCTAGTTTCAGTACAAGAATGATAGTAATATTTTTATCATCTTCTTAACAAAGGTTAAGATTAAACTTTATAAACATTATAAATCATCAGAAATATTTAACTTATCATATGAAAAATTTAATTACTTACATCCTTTTATTTTTAACTACAGCCACTTCTCAGATTATTCAGGTTGGTTCTGGTAGTTACACAACTTCTTTTCCAGGAACAGATGCAGCAGGTAGAAATGGATATCCATCAGGACAACCTCAAACAACTGGTCCAGCTGCTCAAAAACATGCCCCGACAAACGATTGGTGGAGCTACGTAATCAAAAATGATCATGCCAGTAATCTTTTTAATTACCCTCTGGCATTAAAGACTGTCAACACTGGTTTGGTGACTAGTTATATTCCTTGGGGCGTATATGATGACCAAGAGCCAATTATTGTAAGTTTAACTGGTCTTAATACGTCTAAAGCAAAAGTGTACGATTTTACTGATTGGACAGTAACTCTTGATTGGACAGATTCAAACAATTCACTCAAAGCAACAGTAGGTATTGGAATGCCATTTGTTTATTTCACAAAAGATGATGCTTCTACAGTTGAAATTGAAATTAACCTAGGGCAAGTTTCTGTGAGTGGGGAAAAAATAATTGTTGAGAATGCTAGAAATGGTGCTGATTTTGTTATCTATGGACCAACTGGTAGCACTTGGCAAGTTTCAGGGAATAAATACACATCTAGTCTAAATGGAAGCAACTATTGGTCTTTAGTTATGTTACCGCAAAATACTAATAACATAAACGCAGTTGCTAATGATTTACAAAAATATGCTTATGTGTTCCCACAAAATACTTCTGTGGAATGGTACTATAATGAAAATAATTCTTACATGTACACTGATTATCTGATAGAAGTTGATGTAAAAGAAGGGGTATACAGTAATGTTTTGCAAGGTTTACTACCTCATCAATGGAATAACCTATCAGATGAATCAGCATATCCAGACGAATACACTTACAATAGTGTTCGAGGTGAATTAAAAATGTTAGATGGCAATAATTTTAGCACAAAAAATATTTTTACTGGTATCCTTCCGACACTTCCTTCTCTAGGTCAATACAGTCAGACCTATAATCCAGCTGAGTTGCAGAATAAAATATCTCAAATAGAAAACAACCAATTGGCCACCTGGACAGATTCCTATAATGAGGGTCAGGTTATGAATAGGTTAATACAAACCGGAAGAATTGCCCATGAAATTGGTAATTCTGAAGCGCGGGATTTAATCATAGAAACTGTCAAGGAAAGATTGGAAGACTGGTTAACAGCCTCAACGCCTGAAGTAGCATTCATTTTTTATTATAATACTAATTGGTCTACTTTAATAGGCTACCCCGCTGGGCATGGGCAAGATAATAATATCAATGATCATCACTTTCATTGGGGCTACTTCATTCATGCAGCCGCTTTTATCGAACAATTTCTACCTGGGTGGGCAAATGATTGGGGGGAAATGGTAAACCATCTTGTTCGCGATGCTGCTTCTCCAAACAGAAATGACCCCGATTATCCTTTCCTTAGAAGTTTTAGTCCTTTTGCGGGGCACTGTTGGGCAAATGGCTTTGCTACATTTCCACAAGGAAATGACCAAGAGTCTACCTCAGAGAGTATGCAGTTTAATTCTGCTTTAATACATTGGGGGAGTGTAACAGGAAATGATGAAATTAGAGATCTTGGTATATACTTGTACACTACAGAGCGTACTGCAATTGATGAGTACTGGTTTGATATGTACGATAGGAATTTTTCTGATAATCAGCAATATAGCTTAGTATCTAGAGTATGGGGAAATTCTTACGATAATGGTACATTTTGGACTAATGATATAGCAGCATCTTACGGTATCGAAATGTATCCCATTCATGGTGGGTCTTTTTATTTAGCTCACAACCTAGATTATTCTACCGCACTATGGAATGAGATAACAAGCAATACTGGTATCTTAAATAACGAAGTTAATCCAAACCTTTGGCATGATGTATATTGGAAGTATTTATCATTTATTGATGCTTCTGCCGCAATAGAATTATACAATTCAAATCCCAACAGAATTCTAAAATTCGGTATATCCGATGCACATACATACTACTGGCTACATTCCATGAACTCTATTGGCCAGTACAGGTCTAATGTAACGGCAGATTGGCCAATAGCAGCTAGTTTTGATAATTTAGGTCAAATAACATACGTAGCGCATAATTATACAAATGAAGAGATGATCGTTACCTTTTCTGATGGGTTTCAGTTGACAGTTCCTGCTGGTGAAATGAGCACTAATAGAGGCGAGTCAATTACAGGTACTATTCAAACAGATTTCAACCAGGCTTATATAAACGGTAGTATTACCATTAATTTTTTTTCAGATAACAATAGTATTTCTCGTGTGGAGTTTTATGACAATTCAGATCTCATTGGAGAAGTATCAAGTCCACCATTTCAATTCACAGCAACAAATCTGGGACTAGGAATTCATAACATATATGCCAAAATATATTCGGGATCAGAATTTGGATTAAGCAATTTTATTACTGTAACAGTCGGCGAACAATTAGCATACAATAATTCAATGAATGTTCTACCAGGTGTGATTGAATCAGGCAAATATGACTACTTTGAAGGTGGTTTAGGTCAAAATATTACCTATTTTGACAACTCCCTTAACAATGAAGGAACATTTAGAACGGATGAATATGTGGATGTAGAATATTTTGGTAATACCGAAGGTCCTACCTTAGGCTGGATAGAAGCTGGTGAATGGATCGAATACTCTGTAAATGTCCAAACAGCAGGGTACTATGACCTACAATACAGATACGCATCTGATTTAGCAGGTGGAGGAGGACCATTTCATTTTGAAATAAATGGACAAGTCATAAGCGATAATATTTATGCTGGAAACACAGGTGACTGGTATAACTGGCTAAGCGGGAATGCAGGAAATATTGAATTAAATGCTGGCGAGCATGTACTTCGCTTAGTATTCACAGATGGTGGATTTAATCTTGGTAGATTAAATTTTACTTTCAATAGAGAGTTAGATTATAATCCCCCAATATCTAATGCAGGAGAAGATATTTTAGTTGTTCTTCCAAGCAGCTCTGCAATCCTAGATGGAAGTTTAAGCTCAGATTTAGATACTGATAATTTAAATTTTCAGTGGGATCAGGTTTATGGTCCCAATACTGCTAATGTTTTATCCCCTAACAATCAAATAACCGATATTAATAATCTGGTGGAAGGAACATATAAATTTAAACTTACTGTAAATGATAATTCTCATTCATCGATAGATCATATTTTTGTATTTGTATCTAGCTCTGAAAATTTTTCTCCAACAGTTTCTCTTAATACTTCTAATTTAGCTTCATCCTACTATTATGGCTCTAGCATAGAGCTCTTAGCAACTGCTAATGATATCGATGGCACGATTGAAAAAGTTGAATTTTATGATAATAATATTCCTATCGCTGAACTATTTGAAGCACCATACTCGTATATGATAAGTAATTTATCGCTTGGAACACATATAATTGAGGCAGTAGCATATGATGATGATGGTTTATCATCAGAACCTAGTAGCTTTGAAATTGAAATCATAGAAGCTCCTTCTTGCACTGGTGGGCCTTCCAATGGTGACTATACCTATGAGTTCTCGGATGATCTAAATAATCCAACTATTACATTCATTCCTAGCGCTGGCCATGTTGGTAGCCCTACATGCATTTTATACTACAGTACTGGAGGTACTCCACCTGGTTATAATGTTACTCCGAATGTACCGTTTCAAATTAATGCTGATGAGGGGGAGGTGATACAGTTTTACTATACCTATTCCTATAATGGTTTAGAAAGAAATACCTCCGCAGATCCACATTCATATGAAATTGGTAGTTGTTACAGTGGGCAATTAGAGGCAGATGTGAATAATATACCAAACGATTTTTCTCTTAAACAAAACTATCCAAATCCATTTAATCCAAAAACTAAGATTCAATATTCTTTACCCAAAGATACATATGTAAGTATAAATATATATGACCTTAACGGTAAAATAGTAAAGTCTTTAATTAAGGAATTTCAAAGTGCTGGTGTTAAAAATATCATGTGGAAAGGAAATAATGATTTTGGACAGACCCTTTCAGCTGGGGTGTATATTTTAGTATTTAATTCTGATGAGTACTACGCATCAAAGAAAATGATTCTACTTAAATAATTATAAAGTAATAAATAGATATTATTGAAGTAAAATTCTATTCTAGTTATTTTCTACATATAAATTATGTTTTATTTTAGAATAGGTATTGCTCTTTTTGTCTTATATGTAATCTGGTATTTATACCGATTTGTTAGTTTAAACAAAAACCAAATCTCTATGATATTTAAAAGAGGAAAATTTTTCTATTCAAATCCCTACATTAAACAGGAATTAATTAGCTCAACCTTGAAGTTTTTGTTCAAACTTCTGCGTAAATCATTTTTTAAATTTTAATTATTTTTCCTGTTTAAAACATGGATAAAATTAAATTAAAACATACAATATTAATTTTAATCCTCGCCTTTGTGATTATTTTTATCATATTAAAGAATCAAGATTTAGACTTCTATGAAAATTACAATAAAGCGATTTCAGAGCCAGATAGCGTTAAAATATTGAACCTAAAATGAATGTCACGAACCAACTAATGACAGAAAAAGAGGTCATACGCAAAATAAGATTAAAACTTAGAGAGTATTTTCCTAATCTTCAAAAATTGATCGATCAGAACGTAATAACAAAAAATGATTGGCTTTTTTTTGGTATGATACAGCTTAACTTAGTTAAATGCTTTCTAGATACACCTGAGAAAATTATTAGAAAATCTAAGAAACAAATTAAACAGATTATTAAATTTTATGATCTGGAGGTAAAAACTAGAAATTATATTTTAAAAAGTAACACTATTCAAAGTGAAAATAATATTGACCTCAAAAATATTAAGGAACAGATTGTATACTACAGTGAACACAAAGAATATTGGGTAAATCGGCAAAACTCAAACGAATTATATTTTAACTATGAGCTATTTATGTTTCTGTACTATAAATGGATGAATAATTTTGAATTTGAAATCGATAACACTTTAAATCTCATGCTTGATATTATGGTATTAACTAATTTTTATCGTATAAAGTTTTTCACTATTGAAAAATTAAGACATGAGAGAGAAATACTTTTATCTCAATTGAAAGTAAGTAGTTTATTGCTTATAAATAAGAATGATGATTTTCAAAATATCATTGATGTAGGTATGGATATCGAACTTATTGATGTAAATAGCTTTAAAAGAGAAATTCAAGCACATCTATAGAATGAAATGTTTAATCTATCTAATAACGTTCATTAATCCTATATTTAACCCATTAACTAAGAAATTTTTTATACTATTTAGTTTTTTGGAGAATTAACATGCTTAAAGTTTTTAATGCTATCAAAATTCATTTTTTAAAAACATCAATTTTCATTCTTGCCTCTATATTCCTTTTTTCAAGCTGCGAGGAGCAAATTGATGATCTATGGGATAATAATGATGATACTCAATCATTTAGCCCGGTTATTGGTGACTGGTATGCTGATTCAATTAAATCTTTCTATAGCTGTGTTAAAACTGCTGATAGCACAGCTGATGTTATAGTCGATTCATACATAGATAACTATAACCTTTGGTTACTGTCTGATGGAAGCCTTCAGCTCTATTTTGATCAAAGTGTAAACTTACAGAATGAGTGTGAAGATTTTTATGGTAATTGGAGCAATACTAATGGTTGTAGTGATTCATATTATGAATATTATGATTATTCCCCAATAGAGTTTTGTAATGCTTATTATGAACATAATCAATATAATATAGAGACCACATCTTGTAGTCAAAGTGCTGCTATAAATGGAACATGGACTGTAAATGAAGCTGCTTCTACGGTTACTGTTATCATGGACTCAGTATGTGTCAATTCTTTTGGAAACCCATCTTATTTATCCTCTCCAGATGCATGTGGTGCATTAGAATATGGAGAATACTATCCAAACTTAGAAAGAACATTTAACTACTCAGTCAACTCCCAGACTGGTAACATAGACTTTGAAGGCTCTTGGTTTGATGATGATTCATCATGCGTGATTTTTCATATGTCTCTGCAGTAAAATACATTAAGTATATTCCATAGATACACCTAAATAAGGCTGTATTCATACAGAGTAGTATTGATTAAAAAAACCTTATTAGTCTTATTTTTAACTAATATTTGTTTTTCATCTGTGCAAGGTTGGAAATCTAAATTAAGAGAAGATGGTAAACTGATTATTTCTAACTTAAGTCTAAATGAGGAAAGAGTTTTTTCATCTAGGGTAAGAGGAAAATTGAGTATTATCTTGGATAACCAAAATTTATTGTTGGCTATTAATTGGGGAGAATTTGCAAACTTATCAGATGCAAATGTCTTTTACAATATTAAAGAATATGGAATATTTGAAGAAGATTGGAAATTATCCAATGACGGCAAGGTTGCCTACTCACCGAATCCTGTGTTAATG
>JAYPIC010000056.1:0-11250 GCA_038127595.1 bacterium
TGACTTTCCAGTTGAGCCTAAATCAGCGAACGCCTCATCAAGTCTCTCGACCATACTAAGTTCCGCATTTCTCAATACTTTTCTGGGGTCATATAACTTCTTGTAAGGCGTACCATCGTCAGGATCTATCTGGTGAAGGAATGCCCGAGGATTGTCATTTACATATTTCCCAATAGCTTTTGAAAACGCAAACTGGGTGTCAGTATCAATGTTCATTTTGAAAACGCCATAGCTGATTGCAGTAGAAATCTTTTCTTTTTCAGATCCAGAACCACCATGGAAAACCAAATCAAGCGGTTTGCTTTCAGTTCCACATTTTTCTTCAATAAGATCTTGAGAATTTTTAAGGATCTCTGGACGGAGTTTGACATTTCCTGGTTTATAAACCCCATGTACGTTACCAAATGAGGCAGCTAGGCTGAAATGACCAACTGGTGATAGTAGTTCCCACGCCTGCAAACAATCTTCCGGTTGAGTGTATAGAAGAGGATTGTCTGCACCTATATCATCATCAGATCCGACTCCATCTTCCTCGCCGCCAGTAACGCCAAGTTCTATTTCTAAACTAAGTCCAATTTTGGACATTCTTTCTAAAAGTCTTTTACTTTCAGATAAATTAAAATCTATTTCTTCCGCAGATAGATCTAGCATATGCGAACTGAAAAGAGGTTTACCATGTAATTCAAAATGCTTCTCACTATGGCCTACTAGCGCTTCTACCCATGGAATAAGTGCTTTATTTGCATGATCCGTGTGTAAAATAACACAAATGCCATATTTTTCTGCAAGAAGATGAACATGATGAGCAGCTGAAACAGTGCCAAGTACCTTAGCTTCAAAACTATTCTCTAAGCCAAAACCTGCAAAAAATTGTCCACCACTATTTGAAAATTGAATTATAATATCTGAATTATTTTTCGCAGCAGCTTCCATAGCTGAGTTAATCGAATTTGTTCCAACCACATTAACTGCTGGAAGAGCATATTCTCCATTTTTTGCAGCGCTTACTAGTTTTAAATAATCATCGCCTGTTACGACTCCTGGTTTTAGAGATTCTGACATGTTTGGTTCCTAAATTTTTATTATTGTTAGTAAATCAAGTAATGATTTTAGCAATGAATTAGGCTGATTTTACATTATTTTTAAATATTTAATTAAATAACGTTTGAGAAATTAAAATAAGCTATTAATTTTAATTGCGTTTTAAATAATTAAAATGATAACAAATAAGATCAGTATGGAAGTTCCATTACATAATATAATTAGCATTAAAGAATGCATCTGGGTGTTTTTGATCTTATCAATTATTATTCATATTATTATCGCTTAGCAGGTTGCCGAAAAATTAAAATTCAAAAGGCGACCAGTTAAGCATACTAAACACCACTTAACCTTTCCCTATTGAATTTTAATCTTAATTTTTAAAAGTATGGTTGCATAATGAGATCAGATTTAGTAAAAAAAGGATTTGATAAAGCTCCGCATCGAAGTTTGCTTCGGGCTACAGGTCAAATCAAAGGTGATAGTGATTTTGAAAAACCTTTTATTGGTATTGCGAATTCATACATTGATTTAATACCAGGTCATGTTCATCTTCAAAAATTTGGCGCGACTGCAAAAGATGCTGTAAGATTAGCAGGAGGTGTTCCATTTGAGTTCAATACCATTGGTGTCGATGATGGTATAGCTATGGGGCATATAGGCATGAGATATTCCTTAGCCAGCCGTGAACTCATAGCTGATAGTGTTGAAACTGTAGCTGAATCTCATCGTTTGGATGGTCTTATTTGTATTTCAAACTGTGATAAGATTGTTCCTGGAATGCTTATGGCGGCTATGCGGATTAACATACCAACAATCTTTGTTTCTGGTGGTCCAATGCAAGCAGGGGTTGATAAAAGTGGTCAAAAAATAGATCTTGTATCTGTTTTCGAGGGAGTTGGTAAATATAATGCTGGTCAAATAAATGAAGATGAGCTTAAAGATCTTGAGGAAAATGGTTGTCCAACATGTGGTTCATGTTCAGGTATGTTTACAGCAAACTCAATGAATTGCCTTATGGAAGTATTGGGTTTGGCGCTCCCTGGTAATGGAACGATACTGGCTACAGACCCCTCCAGACTTAAATTGGTTCAAAAAGCTGGTGAAATAATTATGGATTTAGTAGACAAAGATATTAAACCTAGAGATATTGTTAATAATGATACGATTTCGAATGCTTTTGCTCTAGATATGGCGATGGGAGGTAGTACGAATACTGTACTTCATACTTTAGCTGCATCTATTGAAGGGGATCTTACTTTCGATATGTCAATGATTAATGAAATTAGTTCTAAAACACCATATTTATGTAAAGTAAGTCCTGCAACTCCTAATGTCCACATGGAGGACGTTTTAAATGCAGGCGGTATTTCTGCCATATTAAAAGAATTATCAAAGAAAGATGGTGTTTTAAATCTAGACAGACCTACTATAACAGGAAAAACTTTGGGCGAAACTATCGAACCAGCAAAAAATCTTAATGAAAATATTATTCGCACTGTTGAAAATCCATTTTCTAATGAAGGCGGATTAGCTGTGTTGTATGGTAACATTGCTCCAAATGGCTCTATCGTAAAAACCGGTGCTGTAGCTGAAAATATGCTGTATCACAAAGGTCCAGCAAGAATTTATGAGTCTCAAGATGATGCTATAAAAGCTATACATGATGGAAAGGTTCAACCTGGTGATGTTGTTGTAATTCGCTATGAAGGTCCAAAAGGAGGTCCTGGAATGCCTGAAATGCTAGCACCGACAAGCGCGATTATGGGCATGGGGCTTGGTTCTAAAGTAGCTTTAATCACTGATGGGCGTTTCTCTGGTGGGACTAGAGGCGCATGTATTGGGCATATTTCGCCCGAAGCAGCATCTGGCGGACCTATAGCTATCATAAAGGAAAAAGATGAAATTGAAATTGATATAGCAAATCGAAAAATCAATTTAAATATTGATCAAAAAACTTTTGATTTTCGTATGAAAAGTATCGAAAAATTTGAACCAAAAATTAATAAAGGGTATTTGGGCAGGTATGCTAGACTAGTCACCTCTGCAAATACAGGAGCAGTCTTAAAATAAATAAATGAGTCCATTATGAAAAAAAATAAATTAACTGGTGCTGAAATAATTTGGGAATGTCTAATAAGAGAAGGGGTAGATGTCGTGTTCGGTTACCCCGGAGGAGCGATACTGCCCACTTATGATGCATTAAGCAAGTACAAAGATAATATTCACCATGTATTAACTAGGCATGAACAAGGTGCTACACATATGGCAGATGGCTATGCCCGCACCTCTGGTAAAGTCGGTGTTGCGATGGCCACATCAGGGCCAGGAGCAGCTAATATGGTTACTGGACTGGCTACTGCAATGATGGACTCTGTTCCGATTGTTTGCATTACAGGGCAAGTGCCTAGGCCTGCAATTGGTAGTGATGCATTTCAAGAGATGGATATATCTGGAGCTGTAATTCCTGTAACGAAACATAGCTATCTAGTAAT
Organism: bacterium; assembly: GCA_038127595.1. Classification (GTDB taxonomy): domain Bacteria; phylum Fidelibacterota; class Marinisomatia; order Marinisomatales; family UBA1611; genus TMED80. Next base: position 3,537 of record JAYPIC010000056.1, read on the forward strand.
GGATATAAGAAATCTTGCAAAGACCATTAAAGAAGCTTTTGCGATTGCGAGGTCCGGAAGACCTGGTCCTGTATTGATTGATATTCCCAAGGACGTACAAGCAGAGGAATATGATTTCATTTACCCAGAGGAGCCTGTAAAGCTTCCAGGAAAAAACCCTCTTGATAAAGAAATAGACAAAAAAAGTTTAGGAGATGCAGCAGACCTTATTGCTAATGCAAAGAGGCCTGTTATTTTAGCTGGTCATGGTATACTCCTTTCTGGAGCTTCGAAAGAAGTAATTGAGCTATCTGAAAAAGGTGATATACCACTTAGTTGGACATTGTTAGGTTCTGGTGCGGTTCCTGCAAGTCACGACTTAAATATGGGTATGATGGGTATGCACGGCGAATTTGCAGCAAACAATGCTATTCAAAAGGCGGATTTATTGATTGCCTGTGGAATGAGATTTGATGACAGAGTAACGGGTAATACAAAAACATATTCTTTAGATTCAAAAAAAATCCATATCGAGATTGACCCATCTGAGATAAATAAAAATGTCCCAGTAGATGTTGCCTTGGTTGGAGATTTGAAATTAGTTCTAAAAAAATTAATTCCAATCCTAAAAGATCAGCAGAATACAGATTGGATTAATGAAATCGAAAAATGGAAAAAAGAATCGCAATCTAGAGATATTATAAATGCTGATACTCAAATGTTGTATGGAGCTCAGGTAATTAGTGATATATGGAAAGAGACGAATGGAGACGCTATTGTGGTTTCTGATGTTGGTCAACATCAAATGTTAGAGGCTCAATACTACAAACATGATGAGCCAAACACTCTTCTAACTTCAGGTGGGCTTGGAACGATGGGCTTTAGCTTACCCGCTGCAATAGGAGCAAGTTTTTATAACAGAAACAAAGACATTTGGGTTATTGTTGGAGATGGTAGTATCCAGATGACAATTACGGAGTTAGCTACTGCGGTCCAGGAGAATGCAAATATTAAAATTGCTATCATAAATAATGGATATTTAGGAATGGTTAGGCAATGGCAACAGCTCTTTTATGATTCAAGATATAACGAAACTCCGATTAGTAGCCCAGATTACGTTAAGCTATCTGAAGCCTATGGTTTAAAAGGTATAAGAGTAATTTCTAGACCTGAGATTCCTGGCGCAATTGAAGAGGCACAAAATATAAACGGTCCAGTTTTAGTAGAATTCGTCGTTGAACAGCATGATATGGTTTATCCAATGGTCCCTGCGGGAGCAGATCTCGATGCTATGATTAGTCGTCCGGTTCATGAACAGTTCAAAGATGCAGAAATGTAATAAGGTCATATAATGAAACAAACACTAATATTATTTATGCAGGATGAGCCAGGGGTTCTTAATAGAATTTCTAGTTTAGTTAGAAGAAGGAATTTCAATATCGAAAGTATTGTTGCTGGTAGAACTGAAATAAATGGAATTACTAGAATGACTTTGGTAGTTAATGAGCCTAATGAAGCAAAGCGGGTTAATATCTATAATAACCTCAAAAGATTGGTTGATGTCTATGATGTAGTCGATGCTACTAAAGAAAATTGTCATGTCAGGGAGCATGCTTTAATGAAGATTTCACTTAAGTCAGACGAGATTCATGAAATTGAAAAATTAGTTTCAGAAGGAAATTGCAAGATATTAGATCAAGACCCAAAATGCATGATACTCGAAATATCTGGCGATGAGTCCACTGTTGAAGAGAATATCAATATTTTAAGCAAGTTTGAAGTGCTAGAACTTTTACGCTCAGGTAAGATGGCTATGATATCAGGAGACCAAGAGAGAAATAAGCCAGTTCTTACAAGATCAGAGCCATAAAAGTTAAATTTAAAATTAAAAGAGAGATTTATAATGAAAGAACTGAATATTAATGGTTATAAAGAGCAAATCATCGAGCGTTCTGATTATCCAATTGAAAAATGTAAAGAAATATTAAATAAAAAGATTACAGCTATCCTTGGTTATGGCCCTCAAGGAAGAGGACAGAGTCTAAATATGCGAGATCAAGGTTTTAATGTTATTGTAGGTTTAAGAAGGGGGTCAAGTTGGAATAAAGCAATCAAAGATGGCTGGATAGAGGGTAAAAATCTTTTTGAAATTAATGAAGCGACAAAAAAAGGAGATATAATCCAGTTTTTGTTATCTGATGCAGGTCAAATCCAAGCCTGGCCAGAAGTCAAAGAAAATTTGAGCGAAGGTAATACACTTTATTTTTCTCATGGGTTTGGTGTTGTTTTTCATTCTGATACTAATATCATACCTCCTAATGATATAAATGTAGTTTTGGTTGCCCCCAAAGGAAGTGGGTTAACTGTGCGCAATCATTTTCTTGAGGGAAGAGGAATAAACTCATCATATGCTGTATTCCAAGATTACGATGGTGCTGCAAAAGACATAGCAATCGCTACTGCTTTTGCTATAGGCTCTGGACATCTATTTGAAACAACCTTCGAAAAGGAAGTACATAGTGATCTTACTGGCGAAAGATGTGTTTTAATGGGTCTTATACAAGGAGCTTTCCTTGCTCAATACGAAGTTTTACGTGAAAAAGGTCACTCTCCATCTGAGGCATATAATGAAACAATAGAAGAGGCACTTGAAAGTTTGTATCCTCTAGTTTCTGAAAAGGGAATGGACTGGATGTATAGTAATTGCTCTACTACAGCTCAAAGAGGAGCTCTTGATTGGGCGCCAAAATTTAAAAAAGTTTTAAAGCCGGTAATTAATGATTGCTATGAAAAAGTAGTAAGTGGTGAAGAAGCCAAAATTTCAATATTATCAAATTCTAAGGATGATTACAGGCTTCAATTAGATAAAGAATTAGACGAGATAAATAATCAAGAGATGTGGCTAGCTGGAAAACAATTAAGGCCATTGAGACCTGAAAACTCAAATAAATAAATTCTTATTTTATTTACTATAATTACAAATATTCCTAATTAATTAAGTAAAAACTCATTTTTTATTTAAAAGTTTAAACAAATTATTGCTTTTGAATAAATCAATATATACATTTACACGTTGATAATGTAAATATTTAATATATTTAATTATTATCAGATTTTATTTTAATAAATTAAAAATATAAAGGGTGTATATGAATATTATAAGATTAATAACATTAATTGGTGTATTTTTTTCATTTGCATTTGCTGGAGAAGCTTCAGGCGTGAGTGAAGCTTTGTTTACAGCAAATAATACATGGATGCTAGTTTCAACATTTTTAGTTTTTATCATGCATCTCGGTTTTGCAAGCTTGGAGACCGGTCTAACTCAATCCAAAAATACTGTAAATATATTATTTAAAAACGTAAGCATAATCGCTATTGGAATTTTGACTTATGCTTTGTGTGGTTTTAATTTAATGTATCCGGGTGATTTTAATGGTTACTTTGGTTTTGCTGGATTTGGAATTAGCAGTCCAGATGGAGCAGCAGGCTTAATCGACTATGCTGGTGGTGCATATACATATTATACAGATTTTATATTCCAGGCCATGTTTGCTGCTACAGCTGCTACCATTGTCTCTGGAGCAGTGGCTGAAAGGATAAAATTACCTTCTTTTTTGGTTTTTTCTACAATATATGTTGCCATTATATATCCGATAGCTGGCTCCTGGAAATGGGGAGGAGGGTGGCTTCACCAAATGGGTTTTTATGATTTTGCTGGTTCAACTCTAGTGCACAGTGTAGGTGGATGGGCAGCTTTAGTAGGTGCAATTATTTTAGGGCCTAGGCTAGGTAAATATGCTAAAGATGGTTCAATTAAGCCAATAAGAGGTCATAATCTTCCTCTTGCTTCAATAGGTGTCTTCCTACTTTGGTTCGGCTGGTATGGTTTTAATGGCGGTTCAGTTTTATCAGCTGATCCAGGTGGTGTTTCCTTAGTTTTTGTGACTACCACTCTTGCAGGAGCAGCTGGAATAATAGGGGCTATGGTTGCATCATGGTCTATAAGCAAAAAGCCAGATCTATCAATGATATTGAATGGCTCTTTAGCAGGTTTAGTTGGAATCACAGCAGGTGCTGATGTTATAAGTCCAATTAACTCTATTATTGTTGGTTTCATTGCTGGGCTCATTGTTGTGGTAGCTGTAATTCAACTGGATAAGGCTAAAATCGATGATCCTGTCGGAGCTATTTCAGTTCATTTAGTATGTGGTATTTGGGGAACTCTAGCAGTCGGTATTTTTAGTTCTAGTCACAGCATTGTTACTCAATTAATTGGTGTTTTAGCTTATGGAGTATTCTGTTTGGTCTCATCGCTAGGTTTATTCTCAGTTATCAAATCATTAATGGGATTAAGAGTATCTGAGGAAGAAGAAATTATTGGTCTTGATATTGGCGAGCATGATATGGAATCATACGCTGGATTTCAAATTTTTACAGTTGAATAAAGGAGGATTTTATGAAATTAATTATAGCTATAGTACAACCTGAAGAATTACCTGATATTAAAGAGGAATTATTAAAGAGGAAGATATACAAATTCACCGTTAGCTCTGCTAAAGGTCAGGGCAAGGAAATTCCTGTCCAGGAAGTTTACAGAGGTATCTCTCATGAGATATCTCTGCTTACAAAAATACGATTAGAGATTGCAGTTAACGATGATTACGTAGATAATGCAGTTGAGGCTATTACTGCGGTGGCTAAAAAGCCTGATAATAAAGGCAGAGGAAAAATTTTCGTATTGCCTATTGAACAATGCATACGTATCAGAACTGATGAGAAAGGACCTGAGGCTATAGGTTAATATTTTGTCAATTTAATAATTTATTGATTAGGAAAAATTAATTATTTAAGTTATGAATCTTAATTGTTTTATCTTTTTAAGATAAGAATACTTAATAATTAACAAAAAGTAGATATTAAATTGGCAAATAAATCGAAAAAAATAAATGTAGCCATTTTTGGCTTTGGTAGAATTGGTAGAAATATATTCAGGCTCGCTTTTAATGATCCTAGATTTAACATTGTAGCAATAAGCGAATTTGGTCCAGCTGAGGCATTGCATTACTTGCTTGCCAGGGATTCTGTTCATGGTAAGCTGAATGAGCCCATAGAGCTTGATGGAAATCAGCTTGTTATCGGAGATCAAAGAGTATCTATCCTTCCAGGTGCAAAGCCTGGAATGATCCCATGGTCCACAATGGACGTAGACTTTGTCATTGACGCGACTGGAGCATATCTAGAAAGAAATGAGCTTGATAAGCATATTCAGGCAGGTGCGAAAAGAGTTATAGTTTCTAGGACTCCGGACGACAGAATTGATCGAATGATTATTCATGGAATTAATGAAGAATCAGCTGAAGATTCTGATAAAATTATATCTGCTACTTCCTCAACTACTCAGGCATTTGGTTTGATGTTGCGGATACTTGATGATAATTTTAATGTGAAGAAAGCTATGATGACAACAGTTCATGCTTACACCGCTGATCAACCATTAACTGATGCTATTGGTTTAGACCTTAGAAGAAGTAGGTCGGCGGTTGAAAATATCATTCCCAATACAACCGGTGCTCCAAAAATTATTGAAAAGTTAATGCCAGAATTTGAAGGCAAACTTGATGGTATTGCTTTTAACGTTCCAGTGCCTAATGGTTCATGCGTTGATATGACCACCGAATTGGAAAAAGTACCTTCTCCTGAAGAAGTTAATGAAGTTCTTAAAGAAGCTTCAAATGGAAAGTACAAAAATTTTATAGGTTATACAGATGATCCAATAGTGTCTAGTGATGTAATTGGTCGAGAGGAAACAATGGTTTTCGACTCAAAGGCTACTATGGTTACTGCTGATAACCTTTTAAAAACCCTATGTTGGTACGACAATGGCTGGGGTTTTTCAAAACGAATTCTTGATACAATTAAAACTTACCATAAGGATGTTTAGAAGATGAAAACTCGTATAGGAATTAATGGCTTTGGCCGTATTGGTAGATCAGTTTTTAGAGTTTTAAACTCAAGAGATGATATTGAGATTGTAGCAATAAACGATATTTTTGATAAAGAAGCTCTTACTTATCTTTTAAAATATGATACGGTAATGGGTAGATTTCCATCTGAGGTCTCATTGGATGGTGACATGTTAAAAGCAGGTCAGCAAAATGTAAAACTTATCGCTGAGAGGGTTCCATCTGAACTACCTTGGGGAGAGCTAGGTGTAGATATCGTTGTAGAATCGACTGGTATTTTTAGACAAAGAGAGCAGTTAGAGCAGCACTTAAATGCGGGTAGCAAGAAAGTTGTATTAACTGTACCTGCAAAAGATGCGATTGATTATACAGTTGTTTTAGGAGTAAACGATAGTGGCCTTAAGTCAGAACACAAAATTGTATCAAACGCAAGTTGTACGACTAATTGTTTAGCCCCAATGGCTAAGGTTTTAAATGAGAATTTTGGTATTCAGCTGGGCGTAATTAATACCATACATGCATACACAAATGATCAAAGGCTTGCAGATGTACCACACTCTGATTGGAGAAGAAGTAGAGCTGCCGCCGAAAATGTTATACCCACTACGACTGGTGCTGCTAGGGCAGTGGGTGTTGTTCTTCCCGAGCTTAATGGGAAGTTGGATGGAATTGCTATGCGCGTACCAGTACCTGATGGTTCAGTCGTTGACTTTAATGTTCAACTCAATACAGACGTTACTGTAGATCAGGTTAATGAAGCTGTGAGAGAAGCTTCTAAAAATGGATCTCTGAAAGGTATTCTAGAATATTCTACATTACCTGTTGTTTCATCTGATATTATTGGTAATAGTCACTCTTCTATTTTTGATGCTCCATTTACCAGAGTAATTGGTGGTAATTATGTGAAGACTCTCAATTGGTATGATAATGAATGGGGGTATTCAAATAGAGTTGTTGACCTTGTTGCTCTTCTTGGAAGCATCGGTTAATTCCATTTGACTAAAAATAGAACTAAAATAATTGCAACAGTAGGCCCTAGTTGCTCTGATGCTAATGTTTTAAGTTCTATGATTGAAAGCGGTGTCAATTGTTTTCGTGTAAATCTCTCCCATGGCACTCAAAATGAAAAAAAATCATATTTTGAACTGATAAATTCTGTTTCTGACGCCAGCAATAAAACTCGTCCAGCAATCTTAGCAGATCTTGCTGGTCCAAAAGTTAGAATTAGAAATATTGATAAAACATTTAAATTATCTGAAGGTCAAATAGTAACTGTTAGCAGTGCTGAAAAAGGCGACGCAATAATTCCTATATCAAAGGGTTTAGTTTTCAAAAATCATGATCCTGATGCAAAAATAATGATAAACGATGGCAAGGTATGTCTAGAAATCATTGAATTATTAAATGAGTCTTCATTTAAGTGTAAAACTATAGTACCCGGGAAAATTAAGAGTAAGAAGGGTGTAAACTTTTTAGGGGTGACCTTAAATGTTCCAAGTTTGACGTCTCAGGATGAAAATGATTTAGCTCTAGCTCTTGAAAATGGCGCTGATTGGGTTGCCTTATCCTTTACGAGGACAGCAATTGATTTTAGTTTAGTCAAATCAAAAATAAAAGAACATGGTTATAATACCCCCGTAATGGCAAAAATTGAAAAATGGGAAGCTGTTAAAAACCTTGATTCAATTGTACAAGCCTTTGATGGAGTTATGGTTGCTAGAGGCGATCTTGGAGTAGAGCTTCCTCTAGAGCAGGTACCTGTCATACAG
>JAYPIC010000057.1:0-11174 GCA_038127595.1 bacterium
GCTGATGATAATGAAACAGTTTTAAATGGTATTTTAACTCTGCCCCACGATTTCTAACAGGGCAATAGATACCCTTTGATTGTTTAAGGGTATGGTATGCCTGGAACTCAGATTGTAAGGAACCGTTGGCAGGGAGGTTTCCAACAGTTTCTTGCTAAAGAGGGTTATATCGTTTTTTCTATGGATACAAGAGGAATGGCTGGTAGAGGAAGAGATTTTAAAAATCTTAGCTATGGTGATATGGCCTATTATTTATCCAAAGATAATGCTACCGGTGTCCAGTATTTAATTGATGAGGGGTATGTTGATGAAAAAAGAATAGGAGCTTGGGGTTGGAGCGGAGGAGGTTATTTTACTTGCTTAATGCTCACCAAAAACTCTGATTTGTTTGACGTCGGTGTTGCTGTTGCCCCAGTGACAGATTTTAGGCTTTATGACACTGCATACACCGAAAGGTATATGGGCCTACCGCAAGAGAATGCTAGCGGGTATGATTCTACATCAACAATTAGCTATGTTAATAAACTCAGAGGTAAACTTCTTTTAATGCATGGAACTCATGATGATAATGTTCACTCACAGAATACTACGAGATTTATCGAGGCTTGCATTCAAGCAGATAAACCAATTGATGTGATGTACTATCCAACAAGAAATCATGGAATATACGGTAATAATGCAGGCAAACATGTTTACAAGAAACTCTTCGAATATTTCCGACTTCATCTTAAAATAAGCTAAATTTCACTGCGGAAAAATTGATTATATCCTAACAGAAACTTATTATGGCAGAAAAAAAAGTAGAACAAGCTATTAAAGCGCCCACAGAAAAGCAGGTTTCTCTTCTTGAAAAGCTTATGGCTCATGAACTAGAGGATGTGCAACAAAAAGCGCTCGCAATTGTTTTAAGTATTTGGAAGAAAAAAACTGTTCAGGAGATTTCATACATTATTCCGAACCTGACAGAGAAACAAATTCGGTATACAATAAAACGTTACAGAGCTAATCCGACAGATTATTTGCAGGCAATGTATGACCGCTGGTCGAAGCAGCGCATGGTTCATGAACTTAGAAGTGCGCATGATAAATGGGCTAAAAGACATCAAAATAAAAAAACATTTGATCTATCAGTTAGAGGTTTTTTTAATCAGTTTAATAAACCATTACTTGCCCAATTACAAAATCTCGGAAAAAATAAGCTATTCATTACAGTGCAAGATGCTTATGCCCATGCTGGAATAAATCCAAACTGTCATTTACCTGTTGTTTATGGTAGAAGTGAAGAGGAAGAGAAGAAAAATTGGTGCGAGACTCTTAAAATAGTTGCAAATACATTTGGTGATCGTGTTTTGGCATCTGAGTATATGAATCCTAAAGATAAAGATGACCGTAAATTCATCCGTATACCAGATTTCATTCGTTATCCTGGGACCGATTTTCCTCTATCTCAAGCGGAAAAAACACCTGAATTAAGAATCTCTTTGGTCTCTATAATGCAAGAAGGTGTTAGAATGTTTGGTACCAAGGATATGGAATCTCATGAAGTTTGCTGGCGTGCTGCAGTTGAGTCTGCTGGGTTTGACTATAGTGAGATCAAGCAAAAAATTGCTGCCGCAAACAGAAAACGTTTTGTTTTAATGTTTTTAGATTACCTTATTGAACAAAAATTTGAGTTTAAGCAGGAACAATTAACCAAGCCGAAGTATGATTATATTTCATATTTTTACCGCGGTCTTCGGACTACATGGGGTGATTCAAAATTTAGAGAGTTCATGCACGACGATGACTTTCTTTTAGGTAGCTTAATTGAGGCATACTACTACAGGGATAAAGAACCAATTGCTCCTCATGAGTATTACCAGAAAAATATCGAAAGAGTTTTTCGTGATATTTACACAGATGATGATCTCCAAGACGCCTCTACATTTGATCATATGTTGCAAGGCGTTTTTAGGCGATATTCAAATGGTCAGCGAATTACCAGGAAGTATTTAGAAAGTGATGAAAAGGAAGTTGTAGTTCTTGATCAAATGACAGAGCTTGGGAAAGGCAGCTACATAGATTTTATGGAAAACTTGGGTTTGCCTGTTAAGGACCTTGATTCGTTATACCATGATGAGCTTGATGACCCATGGAAAATTGAAGTAATCTATGAGAATGTTAGAAGGTTGGTAGAAGAGTCGTTAAATACAGGTGAAAACAGGCTTTTAGGAAAATATGCATCGACACATGAAAAAGGATTGTATCATGCAATTTGCGCAAAATACGGCTACTGGACTGCAGGCTTGTTGAAAGTCGGAGTTGACCTAAAGGCTTTTACAAATCAGCTTAAAACAAGGGAGAGTATGCAGAATGCGTTTCATAGCTTTTTTCACACTCTATTAAAAAAATATAATTTTACTGAACTAAAAAACCCAAAAAGAGTCACAAAAGAAAATCAATTTTCTTGCCGGAAACAAGTAAAAGACACTGTACCTGAATTTTATTTCTGGGATAAAATTATTGAAACCAGGCTTGGTTACCATGAACAAGAACCCAAAGAGGCAATTGAAAAACTAAAATCACATACTGGTATGATCATTATAGTAACCCCAGATGGTGAAAAATCGCTTACTTCAGGAGAAACCGCAGTTCTGCGCATACCTTTTCATGAATTTGTAAAAGACTCGAAAACATTACTTGGTGTAAAGCTTAGACATACTGAAGTGCAAAGTTTATCAAATAAACTCAAAAGAAAGCTGTACTGGAACCAGTAATTTTATCCTAAGTTGATCCCAACTTATTGTAAAACCATTTATTTATCCCTTTTACATTGAATAAAATTATTCGAAAAATAATTCATATTGATATGGATGCTTTCTTTGCATCTGTTGAACAGCTAGATGACCCATTGCTAAGAGGAAAACCTGTAGCTGTTGGCGGAAGTAAAGAAAGAGGGGTGGTTGCTGCAGCTTCCTATGAAGCTAGGAAGTTTGGAGTTAGATCAGCAATGCCATCCATTATGGCAAAAAAGAAGTGTAGTGAACTTATCTTTGTAAAAGCTAGGTTTGATAGGTATAGAGAAATATCAGCGCAAATTAGGGGCATTTTTAAAGATTATACGGATTTAATAGAGCCTCTGTCTTTAGATGAGGCGTTTTTAGATGTAACGGTTAATAAGAAAAATATGGAATTAGCATCTGATATCGCTAGGGAAATACGAAGACGTATCAAAAATGAGACAGGGCTCACAGCTTCTGCAGGAATATCAATTAATAAATTTTTAGCTAAGGTAGCTACAGAAATAAACAAACCAAACGGTCAAAAAACAATTCACCCTAAAAATGTAGATAAATTCATTGATGAGCTGAAAATAGAGAAATTTTTTGGTGTAGGTAAAGTTACAGCCAAGAAAATGAATGACTATGGAATATTTTATGGAAAAGATCTTCGAAAGTTAAATAGGCAGGTCCTTATTGATCGTTTTGGAAAAACTGGCAGTCATTACTACAAGATTGTCCGCAGTATTCAGGATAGTCCTGTTAACCCAAGTAGAATAAGAAAATCAGTAGGGGCAGAGAGAACCTTTTCAAAAGACATATCATCAGAGGCATTTATGCTTGATGAGCTTAATAGTATTGCTGATGAACTAGAGCGTAGAATGCAAAAATCAAAGAACAAAGGAAGGACAATAACAGTAAAACTGAAATATAATGACTTTACCAATCAAACAAGGAGCAAGACAATTGAAGATTATATTTCAAAAAAAGAGGAATTTTTTCCAATTATTGAAGAGCTTATCTATCAAAAGAAAATAGATAAAGCAGTTAGGCTGCTTGGGATTTCTATTTCAAATCTTTTTGCAGTAGGAGAGAGCAAAGAAGAAGAATTCGATATTCAATTAAAATTTAATTTTTAATTATATTAATATTTTATAAAATTTTATTAAAGTATTACTTTAGCATTTTTTGAGGCTTTTTTACAGTTCCAGTTTTAAAAGCGGTTGGTCAAAAAATCAATTTAAACATCTAAGAGAATACATATCTGATCCTTAGATTTTGATTCTAATACAAAGGAGATTTCTATGAAAAAATTTATTGCATTTATTGGTTTAGCATTTTTGGTTAATTGTGTTGAGGTGGATAGGAGCACTAATTTTAAAGAAGAGTATCAAAGAGAAGTATGTGATAAATATTCTCTCTATGCAAACACGATGGATGTTGAAGGTAGCGTTTCATTATATACTAAAGATGCAATCGTTAATGGTAATGGTAGGGATGTAGTAAAAGGTGCAGATAATATTAGAGCAAATTTTGTGGGATACTACAATAGCTCAGAATCTATTGATCATAGTGCAGAAGTTATTGCAGCTTATGAATTCGGTGATAAGGCATTTGCATATGGAAAGTGGAAAGTGGATAGAACATCTAAGGATGGCGTCAGAACCACAAGAGAGGGGCACTGGTCTACTCATAACGTAAAAGTGGATGGCAAGTGGAAGATGGCCATAGATCATACGAATAATTTGTATTCTGATGACAAATAAACAAATAGTATTACTGATAAGTCTTTTTTTTATCCTTTTAAATAATTTACATGCTCAAAGTGCTCCTGAGGTTTCTGTAAATAACGAAAACGTAGATAAAAAAGAAAAAATAAAAAGAGTAGATAAGTGGTTTGCAATAGATAAGCTTCAGCATTTTAGCTACAGCTGTTTGATCTCACTTGGCTGTCAATATGTGTTGGTAAATAAAAAAGACATTTCAGAATCAGACGCGCTGCCTATATCAACTGCTCTAAGTTTCAGCGCTGGTTTATCAAAAGAGCTAAACGACAGAAGGGGTAAAAACGGGTTTTTTAGTGTAAAAGATATGATTGCTAACTGCGCAGGGTTATTTGTAGCGATAAAAATAATAAATTATTAGTCAATAGTTGCGAGCGTTGGCTCTTTACAATACTTGAGCATGCAATCAGTTTTGTAATCTATTTCACCCTTTAAATTGTATGTTTCAATATGTACAATGTGATCTTTATTATAAAAATATCTCTTATACAGCTTTCCTAAAAAGTAATGCTCTAAATAGCCATGCTTTTTGCCTTTGTCATTATACTGCACTTTCATCCAAATTTCTCCGGTTTCATGGAAAAAAGAACTTTTGCCGTAAGGTTTATTTTGAACCCAATCCCATTGCTGGATTGAATAAATTTCACCACTCTTGTAATAGTATGTTTTCAAACCGGCATAACTGCTCACAGGGACATCAATCGAACCAATGTATTCAAGGAGTACCTTTTTATCAGGGTCAGGGTTTTTTACACCATAATAGGCTTCATATTTGATACTTTTTGAATTTTTATAGTATTCTTTTTCTGAAACGAGAATTCCATCTATCCATTCCTCGTCAAGCTTAATAGTCCCATCTTCGTAGTAAAAATTCCAAATACCATCTCTCCCATTTGTTGGAAAGGAGTTTGGGTTAATATTTTGCACTATTGTTGTCCCATTTCCTTTTATATAATTACCGCTTACAATTAATTTGCCAGCTTCGTTCCACATCTTAACGGGACCAACTAAAAAGCCGCCTAAAAAAGTAAATTCTAATTTTTTAGTTCCTTTATCATACCATTCTGTCCATTTTCCATCTTTTACGCCTCTTACTATGTTTCCATTTTTTACCAGAATTCCTGTGTGATTTGTGTAAACATCTCCATTAACTATTTCATCTGAAAATTTGATTAGAAACTTATCTTCAAAAATTACCAGATTTTTTATGTCATAGTCTTTCTGTGCGCTTACTAAAGAAAAAAGGAGAGCTAATAGTGCTATTTTCATGCTTTTTATTTTAACAAAAATTTGGGCAGGTTTTAACTAGAAAATGATTTTCTTGGTAATTATCTAAAGCTTGCACTTTATTCCATAATTGTACATCTCTACCACAAGAGTTTCCATATGGTCTATCTTTTTCTCAAGTTCATTCATTTTTACAAAGTTGTTTTCTGATGTGGAATCTATTTGCTCATACACTATCTCTAGTGCTTTTACGATTTCATCAAACCTATTATTTGCCCTTTGCTCGGCAAGCTCTAGATCTTGCTGACCCATAAAAATTAGTGCTGAAAAAACTAAAACTCCGCCTGTAAGTAGGCCTTGAACGTATGAACTCATTATTAACTCCTGATTAATTTTTGCTTAACTGCTTTTGCGATTTTTAATGCATTTTCCGTATCACTATGGATACAAATTGTTTCTGAATCGATTGAGAATTCCGAGCCTTCATGAGCTATGATTCTTTTTTTATAGTATATATTAAATGCCTGTTTTGATGCAATTTGAGGTTTATTAATTAAAGCATTACTATAAGACCTTTTTCGTAAAGTTCCGTCTGGCTCATATGTTCTATCTGCAAAGGATTCAGGCATAGCTTTCAATCCAATTGATTCTAACGCGGTGATCATTTGTGAGCCCGCCAAACACATAATAGGAAGTAGGGGGTCAATAGATTTGACCACCTCACCAATTAACATTGCTAATCCTTTATCTTCAGCCGCTTTATTGTACAAAGCTCCATGGGGTTTAACATGGCTCAATTCAGAACCATTTTTATTAGCTATATCTATCAGATTGATAATTTGTGTTGAAATGGAATCTTTGAGATCTGAAATGCTGATGTCTATTTCATATCTCCCAAAATTTTCTTTATCTGGATAGCTGGGGTGCGCTCCAAGATTAACTTTTTTAGCTTTTGCAAGTTCAACCATAGTGTTCATCATTACATCATCCCCGGCATGGCCTCCACAAGCTACATTGATTGAGGTTACATGGTCCATTAGAGATTCATATGTTCCATCATCCATAAGCTCATTTAATTCACCCATATCACAGTTTATATCGATCATTGTTTAAAAATGGCCTCATGTTCTTGGTAAAGTGATTCTGCTTTATCCATTGTTATGTGTTCAAATGTGAAACTGTCTCCTGGACGCAATTGTCCAACCTTATGCATATCAGCAGCAATCACATTAGCAATTTTTGGATAGCCGCCTGTTGTTTGGTGGTCAACAAATGTAATAATACTATCTCCGTTTCCCGTAACCTGGACCGCACCAAGTGGTAATCCTTCTGTTATGATGTCTTGACTTGTGTTCTTTTGAAGTTTTGGACCATTGATTCTAATGCCCATGCGATTTGATTGGTGGGAGACAGTAAATTCTTTACCAAAAAAGAGTTTCTGATATGGTTTATCAAACAGATTAAACTGTAGTCCTGGAGTAGCTCTAATTACTGATCTATCATAATCTATTGCAAATTTTAAATCTAAAGGAAACCGTCTTTTTTCTGGTTTGTTAAATGGGATTCTGTCATTTAGTTCAAGATTTCTTCCTCTGTAACCTCCAGATTTTGACATTAAGTGTGTCGAACTACTTTCCAAAAGTTTTGCAACATTAAACCCATTTTGAATCGCAAGATAACATCTCGCTCCTGAAGTTGAGCCAGAGATTGTGAGAATGTCTCCTTGTTTTATGGCAACTGGTTTTAAAAAGGGTATTTCTTTGCCTTTGATAGATGCCGGGAAGTGACTTCCAGCAAAACAGACAGTTGTTGTGCAGTCAAAACTGTAAGAGCCTCCAAATAACGTGATCTCTATGACAGGATCATTTACGTTGTTACCTAAAAGAAGGTTTGCAATCTTCATTGATGCTTTATCTGCAGCTCCAGTGGGGGAAATACCAAGATGCGTGTATCCATCTCTACCAAGATCTTGCACAAGGTCTTGGAAGCCAGGTTTGATTACAGTCAAATTCAAAACAATGTACCTTGATGTTGGCTAAACTCTTTATGAGAAATAGCATAGAATTGAATTCTTGCTCCCATCGGTAGAATAGGGTTAGATATTTTGTTCCAATCAAAAAGTATGAGCGGTGTTCTGCCAATAATATTCCAGCCACCAGGACTAGTAATTGGATATATGCCAGTTTGCTTTCCTCCAATGGCGACAGAACCTTGGATTACCTCTATTCGCGGGGAGTCTAACCTTGGGGTCTCCAGTTTTTGATCCATACCACCGATGTATGGGAATCCAGGGGAAAATCCCAAGAAGTAAACAAGGTATTTCCCTTTGGTATGTAGGTGGATGATCTCATCCGTACTTAGTTTTGTGTGTTTTGACACTCTGTCAATATCAAGAGCAAATTCTTTATCATAGCATACTGGAATTTTGACCGTTTGTTTTTGCTCGATAGATATTTCATGCTCTTCTTCAAAAAGTTGCTTTAATTTTGCTATCATTCTCCAAACGGATACTCCATTAGCTAATCGAATCAAGATGGAATTATACGCTGGTGAGGTGTTCGCAATTTTCTTTTCAAATTTTTTTACAAGTAAACTATGAAAATAAAAGACATGCTCATGGATATATTCAGATATTCCATCCTCAAAGCGAAGCATTATTGATCTATCCGAAGCTGGAGTTATAGAGGGAGATTTTATTTTCTCTTTTTGATAATCCATTACATTCCAGTGTAGCGTTTAACAGTAAAAAAGATAAAAACTATGATGAGTATCCTGATTAGGATAACTGATATGTTGTATGGAGTTAGTTCTAAATCTTTTGAATATGTGATATCTTTAGTTTTGAACACATCTCGAAAAAATTTCATGGTCAAATATTACTCCAATTTCTCATTCAATAATCAAATAGATTTTAAGTCGAAAATAAAATCAAATTAAGAATTTTGGCAAGTGTATCGTTCTTTTATCCAAACTAAATATTCAATAGTTTAAGCTACTTCTTCCATCAATTGAAAGGAACACAAATGAGGCTTTTTTATACTACTTCTATCATATTATTTCTCCTTATTCAAGGTTGTTCTACCAATAACTCCTCTGAAAAGAAATTCGATATAGATTGGATGTATTCTGATCAGGGTAGATTAGTTGGTTCCGTTTATAAATCTGCTTGGATAGGTGATAACACTCTTTACTTGATGGATATGCGCAAGCCAAAAGAGCAAAGAACTCTTTTAAAAATGGATCCAATGAATTCAGGTGTCTTCATTCAATTGATTGACAATGAAAAAATTGCAAAAGATATTTTAAGTGCGGTTGGTAGAACAGATACTACCATGTATCTCGAATGGCCAAGTTCTTTTAGTAGTTCTGGCGAGTTTGGACTCTATACGTTTGAGGATGATATCTATTTGCTTGATATAAAAAACCAGGATTATACGAGAATAACACGTACAAAAAATGTGGAGAAGGCGGCAAGATTTTCCCCTGATGGTAAGAAAATATCTTTTGTTAGAGAAAATGATATTTACATTTATGATATTTATACAAAAAGAGAAAAGCGGATTACATTTACGGGAACGAATACGAACTTAAATGGTACAGTTTCGTGGGTATATTGGGAAGAGATTTTTGGGCGTAGAGATATTGGGTATTGGTGGTCTGACGACTCTAAAGCACTTGCTTTCTTAAATACAGATGAGTCAGAGGTAACAAAAATGCACTACGTAGACTGGAAGCCAGCAGAGCCTGAGCTTATTACGCAGAGATATCCCAAGGCAGGTACAAAAAATCCTGAAGTAAAACTGGGCATTATTGAACTAGAGAGTGCTGAGATAAAATGGGTAAAGCTCGGTCAATATGAATATCTTTGTAGAGTAAAATGGCTTCCAGATAACAGGCGATTAAGTGTACAAACAATGAACAGAGCGCAAACAGAACTTGACTTATTTTTTGTGGATAGGGCTACAGGAAAAAATGTAAAAAAAATATTTACAGAAAAAGATAAGGGCTGGGTAAACATTACAGATGACCTTTATTTTTTAAAGAATAGTTTCATGTGGCAATCGGAGCGAAATGGATTTGCTCATTTGTATCAGTTTTCATATGATGGCAAGCTTATCAGTCAAGTAACAGATGGTGAGTGGGCTTTACGTTCCTCAGGAGGAACATTCTGGACAAGGCAATCCGTTGTTTTCATTGATGAAAAAAGTAAAAAGGTTTACTATACATCAATGAAAGAGTCTTCAGTAGAAAGGCATTTGTACAGGTCTAGTTTTGATGGTAAGTCTATGGAAAAAATAAGCGGGCCATCAGGTGTTCATAAGATATACTTTAGTGAAAATGGTGACATGTATATGGATATATTTTCGGATAGAGATTCGCCGCCAACTCAAGTGATTCACAGCAGTAATGGTGATATTATGCACACATTGATAGGCGATAGACCTGAAATTAAAAAGGAGTATGACCTCCAAACTCCAGAGCTTTTTAACATTCCAACTAGTGATGGATTTATGATGCCTGCACAAATTCTAAAACCAAAGGATTTTAATTCTGTTAAAAAATATCCAGTTATTTTTCATGTTTATGGAGGGCCATCTGCTCCAACAGTATTTGATCAGTGGCAAGGACATTCACTCTTTTATGATAATATGTTACTCGATCAAGGGTATCTGGTAGTCAAATTTGATCACAGAGCTAGCACAGCAATAAGCAAGGAGCTTGAAAATCACATTTTAAATGCGATGTCTGGACCAATTGAAAGGAAGGATATAGTTGATGGAATAAAGTGGCTTAAATCGCAACCATACACAGATCCTGATAGATTTGGTGTCTGGGGTTGGAGTGGAGGAGGTAGTTTTACGCTTAATATGATGACGAATACCAAAGAGTTTGAGGCTGGTATTTCCATTGCCCCAGTAACAGATTGGCATTACTATGATACAAAGTGGACTGAATTTGCAATGAAAAGACCCATTGATAATCCGGATGGGTATGAGAAGACATCATTTATAAAAACAGCAAAAAATTTACATGGTTCTTTACTTCTGGTTCATGGCACATATGATGATAATGTACATCCTCAAAACTCGTGGCACTTCATTGATGAGATGGTCAAAGAAAACATTCAGTTTGACATGATGTTCTACCCAATGCGTAAACATGGAATTTCTGATGATGAGGCTAGGGTGCATCTGTATACTAAAATGTTAAAATTCTGGAAAAATAATTTATAAGTGTTGATATAATTTGATACATCGCCGATCAACCTGTAAAAAAGTCGATATTTTTTTAAAAATCAGCAAAAATATTTGATATTGGTTTAGTTTAGAAATAAGATTGGTTCGTTCTTATGAGTAAAAATGATATCAAATCCTACAGCTCAAATAATGATGCTGGTGCCAAT
>JAYPIC010000058.1:0-11013 GCA_038127595.1 bacterium
TATGGGGAACAAAGTATGGTTACTTTGCGATTGAACCAGATGCAGAAACAGAAAAAGGAATTACATTTTATAAACATAAAGAAACGCCAGGTTTAGGTGCAGAAGTTGATAAAGATTGGTTTAAAAATAATTTCGTTGGTAAGAAATTAACCAATAAAAATGGAGAACTTGTCAGTATAGAAGTTATAAAGGGTTATGTCTCTGATACAGATCCAGATGCTCCCCATAAAGTTGATGGAATTTCAGGAGCGACCATAACGGGAACAGGGTTGACAACATTCTTAAAATCTGACCTTCAGAAATACGAGCCATATTTTGCCAAAGTAAGGGGTGTAAATCAAATTGAATCTCTTTAGTAGTAAAAATAAAAAGATTGTTAAAGATCCCTTAATGGGAGAAAATCCTATCTCCATCCATGTACTAGGAATATGTTCTGCATTGGCAATAACAACAAAAATAGATACTGCTGTTGTGATGACCATTGCTGTTGTTGCAGTTTTATCTATATCAAATGTGGTTATTTCACTTCTTCGAAATAATATTCCCAATAAGGTTAGAATTATAATTCAGATGAGTGTGATTGCTTCCCTGGTAATTATAGCAGACCAAGTATTAAAAGCTTATATGTATGATATGAGCAAGCTTCTAGGTGTTTTTCTTGGGCTAATTATAACCAATTGTATAGTTCTTGGTAGAGCTGAGGCTTTTGCCATGCAAAACTCTCCAAGTAAAGCTTTACTTGATGGAATGGGCAATGGTCTAGGGTACGGAGCGATTTTAATTGCTGTCGCTTTTTTCAGAGAATTATTTGGCTTTGGATCCATCTACGGAGCTCAGGTATTTAGCGATCAGATCTATTTGGGCGGTTATGAAAATAATGGTTTGATGATACTTTCACCAGGAGCATTTTTTATTTTAGGTTTAATTGTTTGGGCGCATAGAGCTTATACTAAAGTCATTGATAAAGATTAAATATGCAGCATTACGTAAACATAATTATAAATTCAGTATTTATCGAAAATATACTATTAATATATTTTCTTGGAATGTGCTCGTTTTTATCGATCTCTAAGAAAGTTGAGACTTCAATTGGATTAGGTTTAGCAGTGATTTTTGTATTGTCCATCACTGCACCTGCAAATTGGGCAATTAATGAATACTTACTTGCAGATGGCGCGTTAAGTTGGGCTGGTTTAGGGCACATAAATTTAGATTTTCTTCAATTTATAGTTTTCATATCAGTCATTGCTGCTATGGTTCAGTTAGTTGAGATGTTAATGGATAGATTTTCTCCAGCGCTCTACGTGAACCTCGGTATCTTTCTCCCTCTCATAACAGTGAATTGTTCAATTTTAGGAACCTCTTTGTTTTTAGTAGAAAGAGAATATGATTTAATCGAGTCTACAGTTTTTGGTTTTGGATCTGGGCTTGGATTTTTCTTGGCAATAGTTTCCTTGGCGACAGTTAGAAAAAGAATGAGATATTCTAATGTTCCCCCCACTCTCAGAGGAGTTGGAATGGCCATGCTGCTGACTGGGTTAATATCAATGGCATTTTTGGGTTTTTCAGGTATTAGTTTGTAGTAAAAGGTTATTATATGGAATTTACAATAATTAGTGTTATGGTTTTTGCAAGTATAACAATGTGTTTGGTTTTACTTTTGAATCTTGCCGAAAAAAAATTACTTCCTCAAGGTGATGTCTCAATTTTAATTAATGATGAGCCAGATAAGGCTCTAAGCGTTGGAACTGGTGGTACATTACTTGGAGCATTGAGTGGTCAGAAAGTGTTCTTACCTTCTGCATGTGGCGGCGGGGGAACATGTGCAATGTGCAAGTGTCAAGTATTTGAAGGAGGAGGCGATATACTTCCAACAGAGACTAGCCATATCAGCAGGCCAGAGGCAAAAGATAATTGGCGTTTAGCATGTCAGGTTAAGGTTAAAGAAGACATGAAAATCCATGTGCCCGATGAAGTATTTAGTGTTCAAAAATGGGATTGCACTGTCAAGTCAAATACCGATGTAGCTACCTTCATAAGAGAGTTTGTTATTGAACTCCCTGAGGGTGAAAATATGAATTTTGAGGCTGGTGGGTATATTCAAATAGATATACCAGAATACCATGGTTTAAATTTTAAAAATTTTGACATTGATAAGGAATATCATGAAGATTGGGATAAGTACAATATTTGGGGTTTAGTTGCAAATAATGATGAACCTGAATTCCGTGCATATTCTATGGCCAATCATCCTGCAGAGGGTAACAAAGTAATGTTAAATGTAAGAATTGCTACTCCCCCCCCTGCGCTGTGGAATGATGTCCCTCCAGGAAAGGCATCATCCTACATATATAGTCTAAAAGCAGGTGATCCAGTTACAATATCAGGTCCATACGGTGAATTTTTCATTAAAGACACTGATCGTGAAATGGTATATATTGGGGGTGGTGCTGGTATGGCTCCAATGCGCTCTCATTTATTTCATTTATTTCATACACTGAAAACAGGAAGAAAAGTTTCTTTTTGGTATGGTGCTAGGTCATTAAGAGAAATGTTTTATGATGACGAATTCAAAAAAATTGCTGATGAGTTTCCTAATTTTACTTACAATGTTGCCCTATCAGAACCTATGCCTGAAGACAATTGGACTGGCCCAACTGGTTTCATTCATCAAGTAGCTCATGATAATTATTTGAGCAAACATGAAGATCCAACTGAGATTGAATATTATATGTGTGGTCCTCCGCCAATGATCAAAGCTGTCGAGGATATGTTAGATGATTTAGGTGTTGAAAAAGAAATGATCGCCTTTGATAGCTTTGGTTAAAAGTGTATTAGTCAGACTATTTTTAAAAGCCCAAATTACTTTGGGCTTTTTATTTTTCAATTACTCATGTTCAAATGTTTCAATTGAAAATGTAATCTCTGGTCAAACAATGGGGACTACTTATAATGTTAAAATTATTCATTCCACAGCCATTGAAAATATTGATCAAGTCAAATTTAAAATTGATTCCATTCTTATTGACTTTAACAAACAGATGTCTACATGGATAAAAGACAGTGAAATATCAAATTTTAATAAAACATTATCTACTAAACCATTTAAAATATCTGATGAATTCTTTTATGTCCTTGAAGAAGGTAAGGTTATAAATCAGCTTACTGATGGAGCTTTTGATTATACTGTGTTTTCACTCGTTGCAAATTGGGGATTTGGTCCGGATTCTTTAGTTATTATAGATAATCCTGAAGATGATAAAATTAAGCAAATTCTATCTTATACTGGATCAGAAAAAATAGAGCTTGATTATCCTTTTATAAAAAAAACAAATCCTGATGTTCAGTTAGATCTTAATGCTATAGCTAAAGGTTATGCTGTTGACTTAGTTTATGGATGGCTTCAAAAAAGTGGATTTAATAATTTGTTTATTGAGATAGGAGGTGAAATTCGTTGTAGTGGTTTTAACAAAGATGGTAAAAATTGGGTTATAGGAATTGATAGTCCTATAGAAAATTCCAGCCAGCGAATTTTTACCACTGTTCAGCTTCATAATGCTTCCTTAGCTACATCTGGAAACTATAGAAATTATTTAGAGCGGGGCGGAGAAAAAATAAATCATACTATAAATCCAACAACTGGAATGCCAGTGCTGACTGATGTACTATCTGTTAGCGTTAGATCTCAAAACTGTTTGAGTGCAGATGCATGGGCTACCGCCTTAATGGTAATGACATATGAAAAGGGGAGAGAAAAGATAAATAGTATGGATAACCTTGAAGCTTTTTGGATTTTATCTGATCAGAATGGAAATCTAGATCAACGTTATACTAAAGATTTTTTTAAAAAATAGGATTAAACACCCTCTAAGCTATCGCACTTTTCGGTGTCTCCTCCACATATTGTACAACTTTCATCAGCGCCAATGCCACCACAACTTCCTTGAATTGGTTTGTCATTAAAAATTACACCTATTGATAAACCAAATATTGCAATTCCTAGTATTATTATTGATAAATAAACAGTCATGATATATTTAATTTACAAAAGTAAGGCTATTACTTAGCATATAGAAAATTTTGTAGATTATCAGCTGAATTATTTATCAAATAAGGGTGTATTTATGTTAAGAAAATTGAGCCTTCTAATTTATTTTTTTCTACCAATTATATGTTTAGGTGCTGGCGGTGGTCACGGAGGGGACTACCATCTTGATGGCAGTTTAGCCAATATGGGAATTATATGGGTGGTTCCATTTGCAGGTATTTTATTATCGATAGCTATTTTCCCTTTAGTCTTACCTGATTTTTGGCATCATAACTTTGGTAAAATATCGCTTTTTTGGGCCTCCATATTAATCATTCCTTTTGTCATCAAAGAAGGTATAGGTGTTACTTTATACGAATTATTACATGTTGGCTTATTAGAGTATGTACCATTTATCATTCTCCTTTTAGCTTTATTTACGATATCAGGAGGCGTGAGACTTACTGGTGCCCTTGTTGGAACTCCTATTGTAAATCTAGCTATAATTTTAATAGGGACCTTTTTAGCAAGTTGGATGGGTACGACTGGAGCAGCGATGCTACTTATAAGGCCCTTAATTAATGCAAATAAACATCGTAAAAATATCGTTCACATCATTGTATTTTTCATTTTCTTGGTTGCAAATATTGGTGGGTCTTTGACCCCACTAGGAGATCCTCCTTTATTTCTGGGTTTTTTAAAAGGTGTTGATTTCTTTTGGACCACTACAGCAATGTTTGTCCCAATGCTAATTATGATAATTGCATTATCTATAATTTTTTACTTTTTAGATTCTTATTATTTGAAAAAGGAAGACATCAAAGTTGAAACACCTCAGGAAAAGTTAAAATTAGGCATTGAAGGGGTATTTAACTTAGGTTTAATTGTTGGCGTTATTGGCGCTGTTTTAATAAGTGGTTTTTGGAAGCCTCATATTAGCTTTGAGGTCTATTCTGGAGTTCACTTAGAACTTCAAAATTTGACTCGTGATATTTTACTTTTAATTCTGACCTATATTAGTTGGACATATACGCCTCAACAAATTCGTAAAGATAATGAATATACTTGGTTTCCTATCATTGAGGTAGCAAAACTTTTTGCTGGAATTTTTGTAACTATCATTCCTGCGATAGCGATACTTAAGGCTGGAACTAATGGAGCTTTAGCTGGTATAATTAACGCCGTCTCTAGCGATAACGGTCCTGTTAATATTATGTATTTTTGGTATACAGGCGTATTATCAAGTTTCTTGGATAATGCACCAACATACTTAGTGTTTTTTAACACAGCTGGTGGTGATCCTATTACTTTAATGGGCGAGCTTAAAAATACATTGTTGGCTATTTCCGCTGGTGCAGTTTTTATGGGAGCAAATACATATATTGGTAATGCACCAAATTTCATGGTCAAATCTATCGCAGAGTCGTCTGGCGTAGAAATGCCTAGTTTTTTTGGATACCTATTTAAATGGTCTATTCCATTTCTTGTGCCATTATTCATTATCGTAAGTTGGATATTCTTTGCATGAGAATTACAAAAGTAACAACAAAGACAGGAGATGGTGGTAAAACAAGTTTAGGCAACGGTCAGCGTGTCCATAAAAATCATCCAATTATTAATACCTTAGGTGAATTAGATTATCTCAATTCGATAATTGGTTGGGCAGAAGTTGAAAGTGCAAATGAAAGCTACTCTCGTGAATTAAAAAATATTCAGCAAGATATTTTTAATATTAGCGGTGATTTGTCCTTGCCAGATAGCGATGTCTCGTTGCTTAAAGAAGAGCGTATCATTCATTTAGAGAAAATGATAAAAAGTATGAATGAAAAGTTACCCCCACTTGAAGAATTCATACTCCCTGGAGGAAGTGAGCTCAATGCTAGATTGCATATTGCAAGAACAACCTGTCGAAATAGTGAAAGATCATTAGTAAGTCTTCATTTAGAGCATGATAAAAACCAAATTCATGCAAAATACCTTAATAGGTTGTCAGATTATTTATTTCTATTAGCTAGAGATGTTGCACAAAGTGTGAATCAAAACGAGGAACACTGGGAGCTCGAAAAATGAATTTTAATAACTCGGTTATTGATTGGAAACAAGTTGATAATGTGATTAGTTCAAGCAACCGAATTCTTCTCACAACTCACGAGAATCCAGATGGTGATGGACTTGGTTCTGAGGTTGCAATGTATCATCATTTGTGTGATGAAAAAAAAGATGTAAAAATTATCAATTGTTCTATTACACCATCGATGTTTGATTATATAAATGAGGGTGGGTGTATTGAAACTTTTAATGAGAGCTATCATCTAGAGTGGTTAAAAAGATGTGAGTTGGTCATTGTTTTTGATGTTGGTGACTTTAACCGAACTAGAAACGTTAAAGAAGCAGTAGAAAGATTTAACATTCCAGTCATGAACATTGACCACCACCCACACCCTGATAAAAATGATTTTTCCTACAATGTCGTAGACATCAAAGCTGCTGCCACTGGTTGTATGGTTAGAAGCTATCTTGAAGTTGCTCGATCTGCTCCGCTAAATAAAAAAATATGTGACGGAATATATACTGCGGTAATGACAGACACAGGGTGCTTTAAGTATAGTAATACCGATACGTATTGTCATTCGATTGCAATTGAGTGCTTGGAAAATGGAGTTGACACTAATTCTATTTATCAAAAAATTTATGAGAATAACTCTAAAAAAAGAGTAAGTGTTTTGGCAAATATGATTGAAAATATTTCTTATAAATTGGACGGTAAATTTGCATGGTCTTATGTCTCTATAGAAATAATGAAAAAATATGAAGCAAGTAAAGAGGACTTAGAAGGTTTTCCTGATTTTATAAGATCAATAGAGGGGGTTGAGGTTGCTTTAATGATTTTTGAAATTGAGGATAATTTATGTAGAATGAATTTCCGTTCTAAAGGTAATATAATTGTAAACAAAATTGCTAAATCTTTTAACGGTGGAGGACATGCGTTTGCCTCTGGAGCTGTTCTTCATCAGTCGATAAGTGAAGCGAAAAAAGTTATTGTAGATAAAACTATAGAAATGATTCAAGAACAATTGGATAATATTTAAATGAAAATACTTGTAGCAAAGGATGCTGGTTATTGCTTTGGTGTTAGGGATGCAGTAAATCTTGCCAAAAAGAGTGGTGATGACTTTCAAGAGGTTTACATGTTAGGTGACATTGTTCATAATGAAACCGTCGTTGATGATTTAAATAAGAGAGGTTCTAAAGTTGTAGAGAGTTTAAATGATATTCCTGAAGATAAGCCTGTGCTATTTCGTGCCCACGGCACTGATCCAGAAACATGGAAGAAAGCTCAAAAAAAGAAGTTAAATATCATTGATGCTACCTGCCCATTAGTTACAGAAATCCATGAAGAGATAAAAGAGTTAGAATCTGAAAATAGAAGGACTATTATTATTGGTGATCACAATCACGATGAGGTTGTAGGTATAGCTGCCCAGGTGAAAGATCCCATCATCATTTCATGTGTTGATGAGGCTAAAGAGTTAGGAAAGATGAAGCGGGCAGGGGTTGTAAGTCAATCAACCCAAATGATTGAAAATGTCCAAGAAATATTAAATGTCCTTTCTGAAAAAGTTTATGATTTAAGATTTGTAAATACAATCTGTTTTCCTACTAGAAGAAATCATGACCAAATTAAAAAACTATCCAATATATGTGATTTGATGATTGTTATAGGCTCCTTTACAAGTGCTAACTCAAAGCGACTTACGCAGTTATCATTAGAAAGAAATAAAAATTCTTTTCAAGTAACATGCGCTGATGATATAAACGCATCATGGTTTGATGGCATAGAAAGTGTTGGTATTTCTGCTGGAGCTTCTACGCCAGATAATTTGATAGAAGATGTAATAGCAAAAGTAAAATTATTTTCAAAAATTAAAGTTAAGGAAGAAATCTATGGGTAAAGATCAGTTTGATGTTAAGATCGGCCTAGCGGAAATGCTCAAAGGTGGAGTAATAATGGATGTAACAAATGTTGAAGAAGCAAAGATAGCCGAATCAGCTGGAGCATGTGCTGTTATGGCATTAGAAAGAATACCTTCTGACATTCGAATAGATGGAGGTATTGCAAGGATGAGTGATCCAAAAATGATTGAAGAAATTCAAAAAGCAGTTTCTATTCCAGTTATGGCAAAATGCAGAATTGGTCACTTTGCAGAGGCTCAAGTTTTAGAAGCTTTAGAGGTTGATTTCATTGATGAGAGTGAAGTACTTACTCCTGCAGATGAGCACAACCACGTTTGGAAGCATGATTTCAAGGTCCCTTTTGTTTGCGGATGTAGAAATCTTGGAGAAGCTTTAAGGAGAATTGCTGAAGGTGCTGCCCTCATTAGAACGAAAGGAGAAGCTGGAAGCGGAAACATTGTCGAGGCGGTAAGGCATATGAGAACAGTAATGAATGACATTGCCATATTGAAAAGTATGAGTAAAGAGCAGCTTGTTGCTGAGGCAAAAAATATGGGTGCACCACTAGATTTAGTTATGCAAGTTTCTGAAACTGGGAAATTACCTGTTCCTAATTTTGCTGCCGGTGGTATAGCCACCCCTGCAGACGCTGCATTAATGATGCAGCTTGGGGCTGAAACTGTGTTTGTTGGTTCTGGTATTTTTAAAAGTGAGGACCCAGAAGCTCGTGGAAAGGCTGTAGTAGAGGCAACTACAAATTATAAAGATGCTAGTAAAGTATTAGAAGCAAGTAGGGGATTAAAATCTGCTATGAAAGGTTTAGATATGTCAGAAATCCCTGAGGGTGAAAGATTACAGGAGCGGGGCTGGTGATAAAAATTGGCGTATTAGAGCTACAAGGTAATTTTGAATCACACCATAAAATTTTAAAGAAATTAGGGTATGATTCTGTTGGTGTGAAAAGCTCCAGTGATTTAGATTGTCTTGACGGCCTAGTTTTACCCGGTGGAGAGTCAACTACAATGTCGCTACTAATTGACTCTTTTAATCTACGGGATTCATTATTAGATTTTTCTGTAAATAAACCGATTTTAGGTACCTGTGCTGGATTAATTTTAATGGCTAAAAATATTGAAAATGAATCGAAAGTTAATCCACTTGGAATACTCGATATTACTGTAGATAGAAATGCATATGGTAGGCAAATCATGTCAAAAAAAGAAAAAATAAACATGAAATTCGATTCTAAGCTAGTCGACTTCGAAGTCACTTTAATTAGGGCTCCAAAGATCATAGAAATAGGTGATGAAACCCAGGTTATACTAGATCTAGTTGACTCTCCAATAGCTGTATACAATGGAATGCATATGGGGTTAACTTTTCATCCTGAACTAAATGGTGTGACTTTATTTCATGATAGTCTTTTTAGAGGATCAGTAAATTCAAATTTTCAAGCTCCAGAAAATATTAATGCAGCTTAAATACCTACCAAATATTAAATCTCCTAAAGATTTGAAAAAACTTGATTCGGAAGAACTACATACTTTGTGCGAAGAGTTGCGTTTTTACACCATTAATACAATAACTGAGATTGGAGGCCATCTTGCTCCAACCTTAGGAGTGGTTGAACTTACTACTGCTCTACATTATGTATACAATACGCCAGAAGATAAATTAGTTTGGGATGTTGGACACCAGGCATATGCTCATAAATTATTGACTGGTAGATTTGAAGAATTCCCAAGTATAAGACAATATGGCGGTCTTAGTGGTTTTCTAAAACGTAGTGAGAGTGAATTTGATGTTTTTGGTGCAGGGCATGCTTCAACTGCAATTTCTGCCGCTCTTGGTATGTCTGAAGCTAGATATCAAAATAAAAAAGATTACAAGGTTGTATCTGTCATTGGTGATGGGGCTATGACTGGAGGTTTAGCCTTTGAGGCTATTAATAATGCTGGACATTTAGGTAGGCAGATAACTGTTATTTTGAATGATAACGAAATGTCTATTAGTCCCAATGTCGGGGCAATAAGCAAATACTTCACGAGACTGATTTCTAATCCTACTTACAATAAGCTTAAACAAGAAGCTTGGGGAATGACAAAAAAGCTTCCTTTAGCAAAAGGTACTATACAATCATTTTTGAGTAGGCTAGACAAAAGTATTAAAAATATTATTGTTCCAGGGATGTTATTTGAAGAAATGGGCTTTAGGTACTTTGGACCAATAGATGGACACGATTTAGATGAAGTAATTAAAACTTTAGAAATGATAAAGGACCTTGATAGACCTGTTTTATTACATGTGCTAACAAAAAAAGGTAAAGGAATGTCCGTAGCTGAGGATAATCCAGTAAAGTATCATGGAGTAAAAGCAAATGGAAACTCCAATGGAAGTACAAATGGAAAAGCATCAAAAATTAAAAAAAATAGCATACCTTCCTTTCAGGATGTTTTTGGGCACCTTGCGTGTGAGGTAGCTGATCTTCGAAAAGATACTGTATGCATTACTGCTGCTATGCGAGAAGGTACGGGTTTGGTTCCTTATGAAAAGAAATTTAAGGATAGGTATTATGATGTAGGTATAGCAGAGGGACATGCTGTAACATTTTCTGCTGGGCTGGCAACTCAGGGCATAAGGCCAATTGTAGCTATATATTCTACTTTTTTGCAAAGAGCATTCGATCATATAGTGCATGATGTTTGTGTGCAGAATTTACCTGTCATTTTTTGTATGGATAGAGCTGGCATTGCTGGCGAGGATGGACCTACTCATCATGGTGCTCTAGACATCGCTTATTTTAGATGTATTCAAGGCGTAGTACTAGCTGCTCCGAAAAATGGTAATGAGTTTAGAGATTTACTATATACCGCACTAAACCATAGTGGTCCTGTTGGTATACGTTATCCAAAATTTAGTTCAATAGAATTTGATGAAGTTGGCCAAGCCAATATGCTTCCAATAGGTTCTTGGGATGTTGAAAAAAAAGGAGATGATTTGGTAGTTCTTGCAGTAGGTCCAATGGTATATAG
>JAYPIC010000059.1:0-8954 GCA_038127595.1 bacterium
CTAGGATGTGTTCAGTTAAAAACTACTTTTTAAGAAATAAAACAGATGAGA
Organism: bacterium; assembly: GCA_038127595.1. Lineage (GTDB taxonomy): Bacteria > Fidelibacterota > Marinisomatia > Marinisomatales > UBA1611 > TMED80. The sequence goes on from JAYPIC010000059.1 coordinate 52, forward strand.
ATTATTGGATTATTTCTTTTATCTTATTGGTTGTACATGGATGGGGTAGATACAATAATAAGAATGGCAGGAAAACTTGCATTGTCTATGGGTTTTGAGGCAAGTGATATGTTATTTGTGCTTATTTTAGTTCAATTAATTGGGTTCCCAGCTGGACTATTATTTAACTGGTTCAGTTCAATTATTAAACCTAAAAATGCTGTATTAGTGGCAATACTCTTCTATACGATAGCTACTGGATCTGCATATTTTATGACATCAAAAATTCATTTTTATGCCCTTGCTGGAATTATCGGCCTTTTCCAAGGTGGAATACAAGCAATTAGCCGAAGTCTCTTCGCAAGATTAGTTCCTTTGGGAAAAGAAGGAGAGTTCTTTGGATTTTATAATATGCTAGGGAAATTCTCTGCTGTTGTGGGACCAATTTTACTTGGTACAGTTACTTTAGTGACTGGCAATGCCAGAATGGGTTTGTTTGCATTAATTGTATTGTTTGTTGGGGGTGGATTATTATTAACTAGAGTAGATTTTGATGAAGGTGAAAGAATTGCAAAAGAATTTTCAAAATAGTTTGCGTTTGATTTTTATTGCATGAAATTTTATTTAATTACTAAGTTTGTTTATGTAAGGCCCCGTCAGTGTGGCGTGCTCTTCAGAGAAAATTGTCTTTCTCGAGGGTGAGCTGACGGGGCCTTATCACATAATAAATATGCACCATACAAAAGAAATAGTACGATATTCTCAATTAGTGATGCCACAAGACGCGAACGTTGTAGGTACATTATTTGGTGGCCAAATGATTTCTTGGATGGATATTGCTGTAAGTAAAGCAGCCCATAGAATTTTAAAAAATTCTCCCGCAGATGCTGCTGTTACGAGAGCTATAGATGCTACAGAGTTTAAGGAGCCTGTTTATGTAGGGGAATGGGTTAATTTTGAGGCTCTGGTCACGGATCTAGGTAAAACATCCATCAAGGTCAGTATAAAGGCTTACGCGGAAGGAAGGCATGATGAAAGAAGGTTAGCATGCGTTTCAGAATTCACAATGGTAGCGGTAAAACAAAATGATGATGGCTCCTATTCAAAATGCATTCATGGTCAAAAATTAGAATCCTAGTCCATACCAAAAAGGAGATAGTGATAAATGTCAAAAAATAAAGTTTTTAAACCATCAGGAGATTGGATTAAAAAGTCTCATGTTGATTCGCTTGAAAAGTATGAAAAGATATATCATGATTCTGTGTCAAACCCAGATGAATTTTGGGGAACTATTGCTGATAGGTTAAAATGGTACAAAAAATGGGATAGTGTATCGGACGTTGATTATAAAAAAGCTGATATCAAATGGTTTTTAAATGGGAAGTTAAATGTTAGTTATAATTGTCTTGATCGTCATGTGGAAGAGGGTAATGGAGATAAAACTGCAATAATTTGGGAGGGAAATGACCCTGCAGAAGATAAAAAGTATAGTTATTCTGAATTACTAATTGAGGTGAAAAAATTTGCGAACGTTCTTAAATCTAATGGAGTAATAAAGGGTGATAGAGTTTGTCTATATATGCAAATGATTCCTGAACTCGCCATAGCTATGCTTGCGTGTTGTAGGATAGGAGCAGTACACTCTGTGGTTTTTGGAGCATTCAGTGCTGATTCACTAAGAGATAGAATAAATGACTCATCATGTAAGATTCTCATTACACAAGATACAGGTGTGAGGGGAACGAAGGACAATATTCCAATGAAGGCTAATGCTGATAAAGCGTTATTAGAGACTCCATCAATTAGTAGTGTTTTAGTTGTAAAAAGAACAGGAGTCGATGTAGCAATGACTGAGGGAAGGGATCTATGGTGGCACGAGCAAATTAGTAGTGCTAGTAATAAATGTGATCCAGAAGAAATGGATGCTGAGGACCCATTATTCATACTTTACACCTCGGGATCGACAGGTAAACCAAAAGGGGTGTTGCATACTTCTGGTGGTTATCTTGTATATGCTTCCTACACTCATGAAATGATTTTTGATTACCAGAAAGATGATATCTATTGGTGTACAGCTGATATTGGTTGGATTACAGGTCACTCATACATTGTGTATGGACCGATGTCAAATGGAGCTACTACAATAATGTTTGAAGGTGTACCAAATTTTCCAGATTTTGGAAGATTTTGGGATGTAGTAGACAAACATAACGTAAACCAATTTTACACTGCTCCTACTGCATTAAGAGCGTTGATGAAAGAGGGTAATAGTTGGGTAAAATCAAGAAACCTGAGCAGTTTAAGGCTTCTTGGAACAGTAGGTGAGCCAATTAAAGAACCAGAGTGGCAGTGGTATTATGATATAGTAGGGAGAAAAAATTGTCCAATTGTTGATACTTGGTGGCAAACTGAAACGGGCGGTATTCTTATTTCACCTCTACCAGGCGCTACGCCAATAAAACCTGGATCTGCCACATTACCATTTTTTGGAGTTCAACCTGTTTTATTGACTGATGATGGTGAAGAAATTGATGGGAATAGTGTTCAAGGCCTCCTTGCATTAAAGTCTTCATGGCCAGGTCAAATGAGAACGATTTATGGAGACCATAAAAGATTTTTTGATACTTATTTTTCCCAATTTAGTGGATATTATTTTACCGGAGATGGCGCAAGAAGAGATGAGGATGGGTATTATTGGATTACCGGCAGAGTTGATGATGTTTTAAATATATCGGGTCACAGAATTGGAACAGCAGAAGTTGAAGGTGCTATTGGAAAAGCTGATGGCGTTGCTGAGGCTGCTGTAGTAGGCTTTCCTCATGAAATCAAAGGTCAAGGTATATACGCTTTTGTAACGCTAATGACTGGCGAAGAACCATCAGATAATAAGCTAAGTAAAATCATTGAATCAGTAGTCAAGGATATAGGGCCCCATGCTAAACCAGATAAAATTCAATTTACTCCTGCATTGCCTAAAACACGATCTGGTAAAATTATGAGACGCATACTAAGAAAAATAGCTGAAAAAGATACAGATAACATGGGGGATATATCGACTTTAGCTGATCCAAGTGTTGTAGAAAACCTTATTTTAGGTTCGTCTCAAGTTTAACGTTTGCTTTTCTTATTCTAGCAGTAAGTAACTTAATTATTTGTTTCATAATATCGGCATTACTCTCCATTAATTCATAGAAAACATCCTGGTTAATTTTTAATAAGACTGAATCTTCTTTGGCTATTGCATCCGCTGATCTAGTTTCATTATCCAGAAGCGCCATTTCTCCTAAAGAGGCCCCTTTTTTTAATTCTGCAATTTCTTTTGATCCTTTTTTAATGGAAACAATGCCTTCAAAAACAATGAACATTGAATCTCCTGCATCACCCTCATTAAAGATTGTGCTATTTTTTTCATATGGTCTTGCTTTTGAAATTTTAGAAACTTGCGAGAGCAATTCCCCTGGAATCTCTTGAAATAGATCAACTGTTTTTAATAAAAGTGTTTTTTCTAATACTGTAAACATAGTTTGCTCCAATTGATTTGTATATTTTTTTAATGGGACTATTGTCTTCTTGTTTGGAAAATTTTTAAAAATTTGTCCTAGTATTGGACTGTTGGCTACATTATCCCATTCGATTTCATTAAGCAGCTCAACATTATTTTTCATCAGATAATCAATACTTATTGCTGCTTTCCAATTATTATTTGAAATTACCCAATTCTTTAACCAACTCTCGAAAGTGTATTTTTCTTGTTCTTCCTTAACATCTTCTTTTTTATAATCATTTTCAGGGTCTACAATGGGCATTAAAAGTTTTCTTGATTCTCTTGAAAAAGAAGAATCAAAAAATTCTAATATGTAAGGCAAGTCTTTATCTTCTTTGTTAATTAAAGATTTAATATGTGAATCAATCGGAGAGTTAGGAATAGTCAGAGTTACTAATTTTAATATTATGTAAAGAAGTTTTCTTTTTTCAAAATTTATTTGATCAATGATTAGTTCACTGTCTTGACCGCTCTCAGCTAATTTTTCAAAACAATAAAACCTAAAATATTGGTTTGTAAATTCTTTTATATGATTATAGAAATTCCTTTCATAATCATATTCATATTCTTTTTTCTTCGCAATTTTAAGCAGTGATTCTGATATTGCAGAAGAGATTACTAAATTTTCAACCTTTAAAAACTCTTTGTAGATATCTATTACAATAGCTTGATTGTATTCAGTCATGCATCTTATGATACCAATTTTTAGCTTATCATTACTTCTTAAATCTTTTAATTGGTTTATTAATTTGGGTAAAACTAATTCTTGATTATAAAGTCTTAGAACTTTTCTGGCATTTTGTGCACATTTTATATTTTCAAGATTTGATATAATTGCTGGTATATATTTTGTTTTCAAGCGATTACCAGCGACATTTAATGCAGATTTACTTATCTCAATTGATGTATGATTAAGAAGATCAATTAATGTTTTTTCTGGCAAAAGAGATGTTGAATTTTTTAGATAATCTAAAGCTATTGCAGTAGTGCTTTCATCCTTTATGTCTAAGAAGTTATTAAGAATGACTTTTGCTTTAATATGTTCCGGGTCATGTTTAAGAATTGCAACTGCTGTCGATGCAATTTTATGAGGACTGGTGCTAAAGAGTTGATCTGATAATTCATTCAAATTCTTTGTAATGGTGCTTTTATCAAAAAGTGATACTGCGATTGCTCCAATTTGATCATCTTGCTTTGATAGGTTTAGTAATAAATCTTCTTCAATAAAATTGTTTTTTTCATATGCTAAAAGAAGAATTTGTTTTTTTATTTCATCGTCTTCTGATTTTAACATGCTATTTAGTTTGCCAGTCCATTTTTGCAGGTTCATATTTTTTATTAGATCTAAGGCAAACATTTGTTGATGAATATTTTTATTTTCAAGAGCTTCTTTAATAGTGGTAATTATTTGACTATCTGTTATGTCAAATTGAATTTCGTTTAAATTAAGCTGACGGTGGTTAATTGCTTTTTCAACAGCAGAGACATATTTTTTTCTTATTCTTAAATTATTTCCAAGCCAAACGACAATGATCAAAACAGCAGGAATACTTAGTAAAAATATTTGATCATCATTTAAAAATTCAAGAGCTACAAATATGTATATAATCAATCCAATAGTACCTTCAGCAATTGATTTAAAAGAGGAATCAATAATAGGCTTTGCTTTCCTTGCTCTGCTTTTTGGAATTGGTGTCCATAGCATTTCGTTAGAGGCGCTTTGAACAGAAAATTTAAAAGACTGGTCGAACAGGCGGGCGATAAATATGCTAGATAAGTTTGCAAAAACTAGAAAAGAAGCTGAACCAATTATTAGCCCCAAAGGCATAATAATTAAACCACCTAGAATACCAAATTTCTGGAGAATGAATCCGGTTAGAAAAAGCTGCATTATAAGCGTTGTACCATTTAAGTACATGTAATAGTCGCCAAAAAAAGATGCTAGCTGTTCACTAGATTGAAAGCTGTTGGCTGCTGTAATTTTGAATTGGTATTCAATGATTCTTGAACAAATTGCAGTAGCGCATACCATCACAAGAATTGATTTTAGATATGGATCTAATATTTCTTTAGTAGAAGAAAAGTCATTTTCATTAGATTTTTTTGCTGGTTTAGTAGTTCTATGCTTATTTAGTATTTGAGCAAATATTGGCAACAAAGCAATCATAATTATGGTAGGTATTATTAATTCTTTTGCACCGTATGTATTGACAAAAGGTCTCATTAGGTATCCTGCGCTGATGCCAGCAATTGAACCACCGATGCCAATAAGGCTAAAAAGTCTTTTTGCTTGACGAGGGTTAAATATTTCGCCTGCTAAGAGCCAGAATTGAAAAATTGTTATCGAGATTATCACATCAACCCATGCATAAAATATTGGTATCACAACGCCACTAAGGTTTATGCGAATTAAAAATAATGTTATGCAAAAAAATATTGATGAAGACCGAATCACTTGAATAAGATCTAGAGTTGAGGCGATTTTATTGTAGATATATATGACCACAACCATTAATCCGGCAACAAGTGAGAACATAAGCGGGAGGAGTGATTTATCAAATTGGGTAAGAAAAAAAGTATCTCTAGCGCTTGCGCCTGTTATGCTCGAACCAACAATGCAAAAGAACATCATCATTAGTATTCCTATTGGTCTTCGTTCTTCTTTTCTTAGTTTAATCATAGTTTGATAAAATTTTATGTAATGAATTCCTCATTCATTTAAATGTCAATGGTTTGTTTGTAATGAGAAATTACAAATAGTAATTTTCACATTGAAATTTGATTAAAAATTAGAACAAGGAAAGTAAATGTCACATCATCCGAAAATAAACGTTATTAAAAACTTAACAACTAGCTCACCAAGCGATATTGTTTTTATAGGTATTTATAAAGATAAAACTTTAACTCCAAGCGGGAACGATTTAAGCACTGATATTAAATTAGGATTTGATAGCGCCATAAAAAGTGGAGATGTAAAAGGAAAAGCTGGTGAATTAAATTTTTTCTATGTAGATGGTCGCAAATATGCATTAGTAGGACTTGGGAGTAAATCTAAAATAAATGCTGAAAAAATAAGAATTGCTTCTGGTTCTGCAATTAGGTCAGCAATATCAAAAAAAGCAAAAACTATTACATTAGATTGTTTCTGCTCTGAAATTGACAGCTGTCAACCTATGGGTGAAGGTATTGCGCTTGGAGGCTATGAATATAATGATTTGAAAACTATGGATGATAAAAGTTTCAGTATCAGTGAAATAGAAGTTATCAACGCAAATGAAGATCAATTAAATGATGGAATTGTAATAGGTCAAGCTGTTTGTTTTGCTAGAGACCTTGGAAATCGTCCTGGAAATGTTGCCACTCCAACTCATTTAGCAAATGCCGCCAAAGATATATCCGAGGCCGGAGATATAGATATAAGAGTATTTGACAGAGATGAATTTACTGAGATGGGGATGGGCGGTTTAGCTGGTGTCGCACAGGGCACGGATGAGCCTCCTAAATTTATCATTCTTGAGTACAACAACGGTGGCGACAAAAAACCAAAAGTTCTAGTCGGTAAAGGATTAACCTTTGATTCAGGTGGGATTTCAATTAAGCCTGCAGCAAAAATGGATCAAATGAAATATGATATGTGTGGTTCAGCGGTGGTCCTAGGCGTATTTCATGCTCTTTCCAAACTAAAACCTGACATTAATGTTGTAGGTATTATACCATCTACAGAAAACCTTAGTGGATCAAGAGCTGTAAAACCTGGGGATGTATTAACTGCGTATAATGGTAAAACAATAGAAGTGTTAAATACAGATGCAGAGGGGAGATTAATTTTAGCAGATGGATTATCTTATGCATCTAAGCATTATGACCCTGAATATATTTTAGACTTTGCCACATTAACAGGAGCGATCGTTGTGACTTTGGGTCATATCGCTACAGGTGTAATGGGTAATGATGACAAGCTAATGGAAGAAGTAAAAATTTCTTCAAAGAAAACTGGAGAGAAAGTTTGGGAACTTCCATTATGGCCTGAATATTGTAAACAGATAAAAAGTGATGTTGCTGATATAAAAAATATGGGCTCAGCTGGGCAAGCTGGTTCGATAGCAGCTGGCGCTTTTTTAAAAGAATTTGTCGGAGAAAATATACCTTGGGTTCATTTTGACATTGCAGGAACAGCCTGGGGTGCAAAACCATCTAGTATTAATCCAAAAGGAAGCGCAACTGGAGTGGCCATCAGGCTTGTTCTTGATATGTTAGGAAGATAGTTTTTATTGATACATAAGTTTTTTTTACGGACTAGCTGTAAAAATTAGTATTAATCTTCCTATATCCTTTTCCATATAGATTAATTAAATTTAAAAATGTCGACAGCTACTCTCACAACTTCTGTTGAAAAAATACAGCCCACAGCTATCATTAAGCTTGATGGTCCATTAAATGACTTTCATGCTAAGGAATTAATTGGAATCATCGATGATCTACTGCCACAAAATTTTGTGCATTTTATCATCAATTTTGATAAATGTATCGAAGTCAATAACTATGGCGTTTCAGTGCTTATTAGCTTGATTAGCTCTATAAATGCCAAGCAAGGGAAGTTAATCTTTACAAAAGTTGATGCACATTTAGAAAAAAAATTAAAAATGATGGGCCTTGCTGCATATGCAGAATTTTACTCAGAAGATAAAGTTGCCTTAGAAAGTCTAATTCAAAAACTATAAGTCCTAATAAATATGAACATAAAACCTCGATTAACCATTTACATTATCTCTTGCTTAACTATTTTGTTTTCAAGCCCTAACAAAGGTATTTGGGAGCAATATGATTACAATAGTGGAATCTCAAGTAATTATATCTTTGACGTTGAAAAAGATGAGCAGGATAGAATTTGGGTGAGCACTCAAAATGGAATTACCCTTATTGATGGTGAAAAAACTAAAAAGTATGGCCTTTCTAATGGATTACCTGCTACTAATATTGTAAAAGTAGTAAGCCTAGATGATATTATATATGCTGCCACCTCTAATAAAGGTGTTTACTTTTTAAGCGAAGGCGACACATTTAAAAAAGCAGAATTCATCCAAGGTGATAAAGTTTATACCATGAATGCTGTGGAGTCAAAGTTATTTATATCCACAAAATTAGAGAATGTTCTCTACGATGGTAATAAGGCTTCTTTTATGGGCAATGGATTTCCAAAAGCTAAGATTAGAGATGTTTATGTTAATAATGGAAAAACAGTTTATTTAGCAGACAAGAAAGTCATTTACAAAAAAGGTAATAAATATGTTGTTGAAAACATAGACTTTGAAAGCAGTAAGGCGAAAATAAAAAGTTATTATAGTTTTAATGGAATAGAATATTTTGGAACAAGTAAGGG
>JAYPIC010000059.1:8964-10990 GCA_038127595.1 bacterium
GTCTTTAGAGCATGACCAATCAAACACTCTTTATATCGGAACTAAAAAGGGTATGTACTATTTAAAAAACGGAAAATTATCTAGATACAGCCCTAATACACTAAAATCAAACGATTTTAATAAAATTTCTGTAAATGATATTGAGTTCATTGATAGGTATGAAATTTGGTACGCAACATTCGGGCAAGGTTTATTCCTTCAGGATTTGGGCACTATTCAAAATTTTGATAAGAATGATGGGCTTAAATCTGGTGGAATGGTATTTGATATGGTTAATTGGAAAGGAAAAACTTATATAGCAACAAAAAATGGGTTGTTTGTTTTTTCTGGCGGAAATATATCAAAGCACTATAAAAAAGAACAGGGATTACCTTCCAATATTATCCTTGATATGGATACCTATGATGGTCTTGATTTTATTTGGCTTGCAACATCAAATGGCATTTCTAAATTTGATGGAACTAGTTTTATAAATTATTCAAAAAATTTAGGGTTGCCTGCAAAATTAGTCACAGCAATCCACGTTGATAGAACTAAGAGTAATACTGTATGGAATTGCTCTGAAAAATCTGGCTTGACTCGTTTTGATTATAATGGGTTTTTTAATTTTGCTACACAAGATGGCCTTCCCTCCAACTCAATTAGAGATATCACCCAATCTAAAAATGGTGATTTAATAATAGCCTGCTATAATGCTGGTGTGGTTAAGTACGACGGGAAAACTTTTAAACTTTTTAATAACGGACTTGCGGATAAGCGAGTAATTTTAGTCACTAATGGACCTGATGGCTCTATTTGGGCAGGAACTGAATCAGCAGGGGTTGGAGTTTTAAATGATGATCAATTCAAAATGGTTATTGATGCAGATGGTTTAGGGCACAATGAAATATTCTCTTTGCATTATGACGGAAAAAGAATGTGGGCAGGTACTTTCGGTGGTGGAGTAAGTTGCTTTAGTGGTGATATTTGGTATACGATGAGTCAAGCTGATGGATTGGCAAGTAGTAATGTTGGTGCAATAATATCATCAAAAGGAAAAATTCTTTTAGGTGGGAATAACGGATTATCAATTTTTGAAGAAAATGATGCTCAATTCGCTTTGAAATTTGATAAGGTTCTAACACCGAAAGCAGAGATTCCTTTTCAAGCCTCCATGAGTACGTTGGCAGGAATTATTAATGATAGATTTTTTATGACAGCAAATGCAATGGTTTATAATCCTGCAGATGCTCAAGTAAGATATAGGTATAAAACTATAAAAGATGGTGAGGCTTCAAGCTGGTCAAAACCTCAATTATCATCACAAATTTCATTTGTACCAAATGAAGTAGGTGATTTTCAATTTCAAGTTCAAGCTATTGATAACCGTTTGCGAACTTCAAAGATCGTATCCCTCCCATTTTCTATTTCTAGAGTTTGGTACTTAGACCCAAAAACTGCAGTTCCTTTTTGGGGAGGTATTTTGTTATTAATTGGTTTTTCAGTAGTTAACTACATTAACTACCGTAAGAAAAGTAAAGAAGCAAAAGATCTTAGAGATGCTGAAATTGCCCGACAACAAGCTGAAATGGAAGAGGCAAGAGAATTTCAACAGGCGATGCTTCCAAAGGAAATGCCATCAACAGATGATTATGAAATGGTTGGATTTCAACAGACAGCTACAGAGGTAGGTGGAGATTTTTTTGATTTTATGCAAAAAGAGGACGGTGGATGGGTCGCAATATGTGGCGATGCTACAGGTCACGGCCTAACTTCAGGTAATGTAGTATCAATTACAAAAACTGCAATGAGCTCATTAGTGGATGAAGCTCCAGTGCCAACTTTAGATTCGCTTAATGATACACTATTAAAAATGAATATTGGTCTAAATAGAATGTGTTTGAACATTGCAAATATAGGAAAAGATTCAATCAGGTTTTCTTCAGCTGGAATGCCACCAGCTTATTATTAGTCTGCTGAAAAAGGCGAGCTAGAGGAAATCTTGGTTGGTGCTCTTCCTCTTGGGTCTCTGCCAGGTGCAATGCAC
>JAYPIC010000060.1:0-10497 GCA_038127595.1 bacterium
ATCTAACAATATAAGGTCGGGTAGTTTTTTTCTGGCTTTATCAATACCTACCTCACCATCCTTTGCCTCAAAAACCTGATGACCTTCATTTTTTAAATTAAATGATATTAATTCTCTTATATCTAAATCATCTTCGACGACAAGTATATTTTTACTATCTAACATAATTAAAATTATAACCCCTTTATTAGAATTACATTAGGAGTAATAAATATTTATTTTATAATATTTATTAAACTAAATACAGCTTTATACACATAAAATATGCCCCAAGAGATTGAACGAAAATTTATATTATCTAAAATTCCTAAAAACCTACCTGCTTTAAAAATTAAACAAGGTTATCTGCAATTAGATAAAAAATGCACCATAAGAGTGAGATCGACAATTAGCTCTAAGGGTAGTAAAAACACATTGACAATTAAAGGTCCAACTAGCTTAAACGGAATGTCTCGTTATGAATTTGAAACAAAATTATCAGAGCTAGATGCTATTAGCTTGTTTAAAATTTGTCATAAGCCATTAATTGAAAAAACTAGATATATATATTTATATGATTCCATGAAATGGGAACTCGATGAATTTCATGGAGCAAATCAAGGTCTTCTCATTGGCGAAATCGAGCTAGAAAAAGAAACAGAAAAATTTAATATACCAAATATTGTTTTAAAGGAGGTAACTGGCGAAAAAAAATACTATAATAGCATGTTACAGCAGAATCCATTTAACAGTTGGAAATAAATTTCCTAACACAATCCTAACATAAGCTTAATAACATTTTCCAATCAATATTGCCAATTAAGGCAATTTTTAAACAAGATTGGATATGTAATGAAAAAAACACTATACGCATTAACAATAATTATTATCTCATTTATTTATTCTCAAGATTCAACTAAACAAATTTCAATAAACCTTCCTTCGGGTATCGATATTGACCTTAAAGGAAAAGTTGAGTTTGAATTTGTTGATGTTGAGGGAGAAGGTGGTGCTATAAATAGCACTGAATTTATACAAAAAATACAAACACGTAGCCCTTACGTACGAATCGATAAAGCCGTCCTTAACTTTAAAATTCTTTATTCTGAGAATATTTCATTTCGGTTTGGATTAAGATTCGATGATGACAATGCATATGTCGATAAGAGCTATTTATTATTTCAAAAACCTGGCTCTAAACTAGAAATTGGAAGCAATAGGCCTGCCATTGCATTAAATAGAGAGGTTGAGGGATACCCACTTATTGGTACAGCGTTTTGGAAAGGTAGGCAGTACCACTTAGATTATGAAAAACAGCTAAATATTATGAACATGAAGCTTGGGGGATCTGTGGCATTAAAAAGACCCCTTGCCTTTGATTCTCCAGCTGAAGATGATTCATATCGTATGCTTGTTTATGGAAACATGCCTAAAAAAGCTAGAGACTGGGATGGTGTAACAACCGAATTTGGTTTAAGAAGCCAATTGAATATCGGTGTATTGAACATTCTTGGCTGGGGGTATATAGGTCAGTTATATGATGATTATGATTGGAGATTGTTATATGACCAGTTTACATATTATAGATATGCTCAGGGACAAGTTCTCCCAAAGGATGCTAACAGAGATCATTATTGGGGCGGTGTAAGAACAGAGTTAGATATGTTTGGTTTTTTTACAAGAGCAGAATACATTATTTCAAAAGATGGCTTCTTAGATAGAGATGGGTTTTATGTTGAAACAAGAAGATCATTTAGACCCTCATATTTATCTAACAAACCACTTTTAATTTTAGCTAGATATGGAGGATTAAATATTGAACCTGGTGGTACCTGGGAAGCTCAACTTGATGATCCTCATACTTGGGATAGAACAATGTTAACTCTTGCTGCAGTTTATAACCTGACGGAATATGCAAAAATTAAGTTAGAGTATTATATAACTGGAGAAGAGACTGGTGATACAAAAGAAAAAGCAGAATCGTATAATAATGGACAAGGAAGAGAATATCAGCCAGACATGGTAGATAATCAATTACTAGTTCAGTTTGAATTGAATTTTTAATTAAAAAAAAGGAAAATAGATAATGATTAAATACATTAAACTATTATTGTCTCTCACAATTATGTTTACAATAGGATGTGAAGACAATGATGATGAAGCAGGAGCGACAAGTGTTGCGTTTGACATCACCAGGATTGATGTTAAATCAACAGGAGACTCTGATGTTTCTCAACCCGAATTAGTGAGGTTTGTTTCTAGCACAGAAGGTGTAATTGTTAACTCAAAAACAAACTCTTTAGACTTTTTTGGTATTTCTGGTACCGGTCTAACTATGGGTACAGCGTCAGTAACATTAACTGATGACCCTGAAGGTGAATCATCATCAATCGATGTAAGTGTAGATAACTCCATCATTGCTGGTGTTGTTACAAAGGGAGCTTGCGCTAAAGGTGAGTTATACTTGGTTGAAGCTGCGACTAAAACAAAGTATGGACCTTATCAATTAGGTTATAATCCAGATGCTGTAGATATTTCTGTCGATAATCAGTACGTTGTTGTTGTAAATGAATATGACTACGGTGATGGGGTTGATGGTGGTTGTGATTCAATTGCTAGGCCTGGCGTAACTATTTATGATATATCAGGTGGACTTGGAAACGCAACATTAGTTAAAGATATGGTAATCAACCACACTGGATCTAATGGTGATTTAGCTGAACCAGAAGGTGTCAAAATAGCACCTGATGGAAGAACAGTCTTCATGACTCTTCAAGAATCAAATGAGATCGGTTGGTTTGACATACTAAGCCCGCCAGACACATTAGTATATAAGATGGAGTTTACTTCTGTTAACCATAAGCCAGATGGTATTTGGGTAAATGATGCTCAAACATATGTTGCAACTGCTGGTGAAATTGATGGTCAATTATGCGTAACAATGCTTGACGGACCTAACGGCGCACCAAGCACACAAACATATGCTAACTTAGCATCTGACCTTCCTAGCAACTGGACTTGGGAAGATGTAACCAAAGGCATCGAGCCAGAAGAAATTTTAATTCTTGATAAAGATGACCAGTCGTTTATGATTTCTACTCTCCAAGATGCTGGAGCAGTCGTTGTTTATAACATTACTGATCCAATGAACCCAGTTTATGATTCTGGAGCAATTTCAGAACTAAACGATTATACGCAGCAAGATGGTGGGGTAAGTAGTGGAGAGCCCGAAGGACTTCACTATAAAGATGGTTTTGTCCTAGTTGCAAATACAGCAGATCCTTCTGTGGCTTTGTTTAAAGCGTCTTGGGTTGATTAATAAATTAATTCATTAAAATAAGAAGGGGCCTTTTGGCCCCTTTTTTATTTTAATTTAAATTTTTTCTAAATCAGTAATTATTCCATGCACTCCAAGGTTTTTACATTTCTCAATATTGATCTCTGAGTTTACAGTCCAAACATTTATTGGTAGGTTTTTAGCTTTACACCATTTAATAATATCCTCATCTAAAAAATCAATTCGAGGATGAACCGTATCAGGGTGGCAGAAATTTATCCATTTTTTCATGTTCTCACTTTCAAACAAAAACCCGGTTCTAGTAGATGGTATTAGCCATCTTGAAAAAAAGACAATGAGCGGATTAAAAGAAGAAATAAGAATTCTATGCTTTGTTTTATTATTTTTTAAAAACCTTCTCAAGACAAAAGCTGTTGATAAATCAAAATAGCTAGAAAATTTTATTTCAATGTTTATTATCATATCATTAGATATGTTTTCAATAACACTATTTAACCGCGGAACTTTTTGTTGGTTATTTGGATGAGAAAAAAATCCAGTATTTATATTATCTAATTCATCTGATAACATCTGATCTATATAACCTGAATGATTGGTTTCTTGATCTAGTTGGTGGTTGTGAGAACAATATAAAACTCCATCTTTTGATGCAATTATATCAACCTCTATGCCTTGAAACCCTAAACTCTCTGCCTCTTTAAATGCTCCTATTGTATTTTCCGGATTATTTTTTGTAACACCTCTATGAGAGATATAAGTTGGCTTAGATGTATAATAGTTTTCAGTTCCCCTGCCTTGCCAAAACCCTAAATAACTCACTATAAATAAGAGAGTTAATAAAAGAATAGAAATCATTTCAGGGGTAATAAAGTTAACCTTCTAAATTCTTTACTTTTTCTTATAAAGTTTTCATCAAACCACGTTGTTCTATATCCGCCACTATGATACAACTCTGCTTGGTCATCGTAGTGCTTACTATGCGGCAAGCCTGATTGACCTGTTGGAATTATTTGCTGAGTTTCGTTTAGATTATTAAAGTCTACAACCCTCCTCATTGAAGCGCCAGCGGTTTGAGCAAAAGGCTCACTAAAAGAATAAGAACCTGCATTTGGTGATTTATCTGAACCTCCAGATAAAAATGGTCCAACATTGAAACTAAATAACCAATCAAGAATTTTCTTTGAGCCAACTTTATGGTTATGGGTAAGATAATGCACCCTCCCCCATGTCCAATTTTCCATATTATGCCCAGCATAATTTTCAATATCATTTACACCATTTATAAATGATCTTTTAAGTATTTCATCAAAAGATTCGATTTTATTTTTTGTTCTTATATCATCTATCCATGATGATTTTTTTTCAGCTAATATTTTTCTCAAACTTCTATTATGCAAATATTTCATGGAAGTGAATGCATCTAGATATTTGTCGCCTAATAGATTTAACTCATCTCCAAAAACCTCAATAACTAAACGGCGAAGAATTGAATGAAAAACCAAAGCACCTTTTGAATCTATATCTTCTACAAAATCCCATTCCTTAAGAATTGTCATGGATTTTTTAATTCTATCATTTTGATCATCAATATTTACATCATAAAAATAAGGAGCAATTTCTTTAGCAAATAACGAAGTATAATCAAGTTGAACTGATTTCATTTCATCAACAGTAGCGTTGTCTAGCGTGTCTAACCGTTTTACTATTTGTTGCGCTCTGCTTGGGTCGGCCCACAATCCACTAAAGTAATAAGGGAAAGAATCATCAATTACCTTATTGTTCGCTGTTGCTATATAACCAGACTCGGGATTATATAAAAATGGCATTTCACTATATGGCACTCTCCCTTTCCAATCATAACCTGGATCATCTCCAGGCCTTGGGGTAAGGCTAGAGCCTTGTTTTCTGATTGGTATATACACAGCAGATCTCCAGCCTATATTGCCTTCAACATCAGCATAAACTATGTTTTGTCCAGGCACACCATAATTCTTTACTGCGCTTGTAAAATCAGACCAGTTCTTTGATGTTGAAAGACCAAAAAGACCATCTATCTCTTTTGTTAACCAATTCCCTGTCCATGCCATTGAAAGAGAAACTGTATCTTCATTTAATAAACTATGGACATCGGTAATTATAGGACCATGATGGGTTAACCGAATTGTAATTGTAGTATCTCTATTATTTTTTAATGGGATCGTTTCAGTGATGATTTTCATATCTTCCCAATTCCCATTATATAAATACTGATTTCTGTTTTTGGAATTAATTGTTTCTATGAAAAAATCCATATCATCAACCATCGAATTTGTTAGCCCCCAGGCAATATGCTCATTTTGTCCAATGATTGGCATTGGTATTCCCGCAAGGCACAACCCACTGACGTTAAACCTTCCACCTTTTAAATGCATCTCATACCATCTCGGTGGTTGTGTAAATTTTAAATGTGGATCATTTGCCAAAAGTGGTTTGCCAGACTTGGTTCTAGCTCCAGAAATAACCCAATTATTTGAACCAGAAACGGAAGAATTGTATCCTAACAAATCTTCAAGAAACAACTCTTGGTTCATGATATCTGATAATATTTTATTTTTAAAACTTGCTGAAGCTATTGTTGGGTGGTCATCACTGTAATAAGGATAAATTTCTTTTAATTTTTCTTTTCCAAAATAGTTTTCAATAGCACCATAAACAATTTCTGGCTTCCACGAAGATGACATCTCTCTAGCCATCATCCTAGCATAGCCAGTTACTATAGGTGGGTTCCACGCTGGCGGCTTTATTTGTAGCAATTTAAATTCAATTGGAAGATCATTATATACTTCTTGTATACGATAATTAATACCAGCACAAAAAGCATTTATCAGCTGAACTGTTTGTGGGTCTAGTTCGCCTACAAGTTTTTTTGCCGTGTCATGAATCCTCCAAGTTCTTAGATATATATCACTATCTATGAGTTCATCACCAAGTGCACTAGACAATTCTCCTCTAACAGAAAAATTAACGATGGACATTTGAAATAGCCTATCTCTTGCTGCATAATATCCAGCCGCATAAAAAAGATCTTCCTCATTTTGTGCAAAAACATGAGGAACTCCAAACGCATCAGTATATATATCAACAGATTTATTAAGGCCTTTAATGGAGTGGTGGCCTTCATATTTCGGAAGAGGGTGGTTTAAAAACCAAAACAAAAAGCCAACTAAAACAACTATTATTGCTAATATAATTTTTCTTCTCATAAAAATGATAATCTATTTACAAGATAACTTTAATCTATTTTATTCAGTGTTAGAAGAACTCTTTTATTTGGATCGACCTTGATATTATTATACTGTGGAATTGCAATCATTGTTGGCTCATTTGTGAGAGCCAATCTTTTTTCAGTAAACCCCGTATTTGATTTATAAAAAACCTCAATAGGCATTGAAAAGCCTTCGTTTTCCCAAAATAACTCTACAAAAGTATGGTTTGAGCCGTGCTTAATCTTTTTATTTAATACTGGATATTTGTTTTCATACAAATACACTTGAAAAAACCAGTCGATATTAGCGTCTATAGTTTTATTAACAATATTAATAAAGTCACTAGTGGAGACTTGATTATTTGGAGACTGTTTTTTTGAATGTAAAAACTCATCTATAATTTTAAAAAAATAATCATCTCCTATCACATATCTCAACATATGTAAAACATATGCTCCTTTATAATAAGGGTCTAGACCCATTATCTGCTTCATAGTCGAATTTCTATCCAACACAACAGGTCTATTCAATGGGATTTTTTGCAGTAAATTTTTCTTAAAAAAATTATTGTATTCATTTAAACCATGTTTTTCTTCTACGAAAAGCGCTTCACTATAAATGGCAAAACCCTCATGAATCCAAAAATCTGCCCAGTCGCTAACGCTTAAATAATTTCCCCACCATTCATGTGCTAATTCATGAAATAGTAAAAAATCATATCCTTTATCATTATATTTGTAATCATTGCCATATGCAATGATTGTCTGATGCTCCATACCTAAGTATGGAGTGTTGACTATGCCCAGTTTTTCTTTTAACCACGGATATTGACCAAAACTTCTAGTAAAAAAATCTATATATATTTCCGCGTGATCTAAAAGTTTATCCGCACCTTCTCGATTTTCACCCAAAACAAAAAACTGTGTTTTTAGAGGTTTTTCGAGTGATGGTATAATTCTTTCAACTATTTCAAAATTGCCAACAGTAAAATTTATATTATAAGGATTGATATTATAATTTGTTTTCCAGTGCCATGTGTGCCATTTATTTTTCAAGTCTGTAACTTTTTGCAAAACACCATTAGAAGCAACAGATAAAGGTTTGGTTACGGTAATGTGAATATCTGCACCTTCAGGTTCATCACTTGGGTGTTCTTTGGAAGGGTACCATAAATATGATCCATTAGCTTGACATGAAACCCCTACCCATGGGTAACCATCCTGGCTTTTCGTCCATGTAAAACCCCCGCTCCAAGGAGGGTTTTCAGCAATTGGAGGTTTCCCTTTGTAGTCAACGGTAACAACAATTGTTTTGTTTAACTCAATATCTTGAGCTTTTACAAAAATTTTATTAGCCCGATGCTTAAATGGAGTAGTAACACCATCAATCTTAATCTTTGAGATAAAATAATCTTTTAACAAATCAAGTTCTATAAACCTGATTTCATCAATGACTTTTATTTTTATATCTGTGTATCCTGAAATCATTTTTCTTTTAGCGTCAACTTTAAGTCTAATATCATAGTGAATGATATCTATACCTTGTTGATTTTTTGATAAACCACCTCCAGATGTAACATCAATAGAAAACAAGTAAGACAAAAAACTAAGAGCAATAATAATTTTCTTCATTTTTGTTTGACCTTGTATTGATATTGATATATTCCTTTGTTTTTATTGACCTGGATTAAGTTTTCAAAAACAACTTCTGCTTCATTAACAATATCAGAAAAAAGTTTTACCCCTTTACCAAACACATAAGGATGTGGTGTTATATACAAATGAGTTAAAAACGGATAAAACCTTGAATATATCTTTCCCCCTCCAGCTATAAAGCATTTTTGAGATTTTACTTTTTGAAGTATTTCTCTTGGATCATCGTTTCTATGTACAACAACAACTTCTCTACCAACTAATTCGTTTGAAAGTGTGTGAAAAGTGTTTGAGCCCATAATAACAGGGTGGCCCATTGTTTGTTCTTTAAAGAGAGGAAGGTCTTTTGTCCACTTTGTTATTTCACTGCTATGCCTGGCAATGAAACCATCCAATGTGACTGCAGCTATTAATATAATTTCAGATGGCAAATGTGTTTTATAGATGAATTAAAAACTTCAACGTGTTTTCTTAGGAATGTATAGATCGGTGACAGTGCCCTCAAATACCTCAGCAGCATTAGCAAACGTGTCTCCAAGAGTTGGATGTGGATGAACAGTTAAACTAATATCCTCTGCATCTGCTCCCATTTCTATTGCAAGAGCACCTTCTGATATAAGATCTCCCGCGTTAGGACCGACTATGCCAACTCCTATTGTTCTTTTCGTGTCTTTATCAAAAAGTATTTTTGTTCTACCTTCGTTTCGTCCCAAAGCAAGAGACTTCCCACTTGCAGCCCAAGGAAACTCACCTTTTTCATAAGGTATACCACTCTCTTTTGCTTCTGTTTCAGTAACACCAACCCAAGCTATTTCTGGATCTGTAAAAATAACAGCGGGAATAGCTTTAGCATCAAAAGCAGCTGGGAGTCCACATATGACCTCAGCAGCAACCTTACCCTCATGAGTAGCCTTGTGGGCTAGCATTGGATTTCCTACTATATCACCAATAGCAAAAATATTTTTTACACTCGTTTGTTGGTATTTATCTACAGATATAAAACCCTGCTCATTAACTTTAATGTTTGTCTTATCTACACCCATTTTTTCTGTGTTTGGTTTTCTTCCTACTGAAACTAAAACTTGCTCATATTGTTTAGTTATCTCTTCACCATTTTTTTCCATAGTAACATCCATCACACCAGACTTTGCTTGTTCTACTTTTGTTATCTTTGTTGATAAATGTATTTCGCTAAATTCTTTTTTCAACTTCCTTGCTAAAGGTTTTACTAAATCTGGATCAGCACCAGGGAGAAGATTAGGCAGAAATTCTGCCACACTTACACTCGAACCCAAAGCGCTAAAAACTGTTCCCATTTCTAAGCCTATATAGCCCCCGCCAATAACCAGAAGACTTTCTGGAATCTTTTTCAAATCAAGCGCTGTTTTTGAGGTTAACACATTTTCATTATCAAAAGGAATCCCAGGAATAATTGAAGATGAAGAACCAGAAGCAACAACACAATGATCAAAAGTTATTATTTCAGTACTAGATTCACTTTTTAATTGAACTTCATTATCAGATAAAAAAGTTGCTTCTGCTTGAACGGTGTTAACTTTCCTAGCTTTAGCCATTTGGCCAATGCCACCAGACAACTGAGAAACAACCTTGTTTTTCCAATCACGAACTAAGTCAATATCAATGGTTGGCTTGGTAAATGTAACGCCCATTTTTTTTAGCGATTCTGCTTCTTCTAGTACCTTGGCTATGTGCAATAATGTTTTTGAAGGTATACATCCTCTATTTAGACAAACGCCACCAAGTGTTGGATCTTTATCCACGAGAGTCACCTCACGTCCTAGATCTGCAGCTCTGAATGCTGCTGCATAACCACCTGGTCCGGAACCTATTACTAATATATCGGTATGCTTATTGTTAGACATAAGTTTTTACTCAAAAGTTGAAACATCAAGAACAGCGTTAGAAAAGAAGGATGTGAACGCAGCTCCAATAGCACCATCAACAACTCTATGATCATAAGACAATGAAAAAGGCATCATAAAAGTTGGCACAATTTCTTTGTTTTTGTGGTCGTACACCGGTTTCCATATACTTTTTGAAACCCCCATAATTGCAACCTCAGGAGGATTAATAATTGGAGTAAAATTCGTTCCGCCTATTCCTCCTAAACTAGATATTGTAAAACAACCGCCTTTAAACTCATCTGGTTTTAACTTACCAGTTCTAGCTCGCTCACTTAAATCCATCAACTCTTCTGAAAGGCCAAGTATTGATTTATTGTCTGCGTTTTTAATAACAGGAACAACTAGGCCCGTAGGTGTATCAACAGCAATCCCAATATTATAATAGTTCTTTAAAACCA
>JAYPIC010000061.1:0-10377 GCA_038127595.1 bacterium
GACATAGATTTTCCTAACATTTCTATCTCGCGTTCTAATTTTTCTAGTTCTTCTAGTTGTTTCTTGATTTGCTTATCTAATGTGGTTTGGCCCATTAATAGTATAAAAGACACAGTTAAGAAAATGCCAGTTATTAATCCCTGAAAATATGATGTCATGTTAGAACCCTTTCTAAATAATTGTATTAGGTAGTTTTGAATTTATTTAATAATTGACATTGATTTACATTATTGTACTATTGGATTTTGTAGATTTATGAATGAACAGATTAAAGAAATTGTTAGATAATAATGAGATTTTTGCCAACACCGGTTTAGTTGCATCAACCATTTGTATAATTTATGTAATTCCTATTGACAGAGAATACTCAGTGTCATTTTTTATTTTATTATGGTTTATCGCATCAATTATAAAAGAATATAAAGATAGTAGTAGTTCATAAAAATTAATCTTTTTAAAAAAAGGTTTTAACATGAAAAATTTAAAAATTAATAGGTCTTTCAAATCATTAGCGATCTTGTCTCATTCAATTACGATGTTTTTTGGTATAGCACTTGGGATGACCATATGTATCACGTATCAACATTATATAGGTTTATTTTTATACCAGTTATTACCATATATAATTTTTATTGTAGTGATAAGTATTATACTTAGGGTTTATTTTATTATGTCTTGGAAAAAAATGGGATATAATTCTATTTTAGTTAATGATGAAGAAAAATAATGTCATTTACTTCTAATTAAATATAAAAGTGTGCGTAATATTATTGCCTACCAAAAACTTGATAAAAAGGATTTTAATGTCAAAATATTTAACTTTTTTAATACCAATTATATTTTTTGTCGGTTGTGCTAATGAAGATGATGATGTCAATACTTCTGGCGATTTTGATGGTACCTGGAATGTGACTTTTATGGGTGAATATGCTAATGCAGATTGTTCTGGCGATATAGATACTACAGGTTGGGCTCTTTCATCTGCCTTTGGTATATCTCAGGTTCTTGAAATCGATGGGGGTTCTTACACTATGACAGTTTCAATGGGAGGTCAAGTAATGGAAAGCTTAAGTGGATCATTTTCAGAAAATGAAGGTAGTCCATGTCTAGATGGCGAATGCATTTCAATTAATTGGATAACTCCTGGTTCAGTATGGTCAATGGATATAGAGTCTGATGCATACTGTGAGGATTCTAACCTTGAAGAAACATCAGATAATACTCAAGAATCATGCGAAGCTAATGGTGATGGTTATGATTGGTATCCAGAAAGCTGTACTCAATCTATTTATACAAAAGAATAGATTAACGAATTAAATTGAGAAAACCCCACTCGATTGGGGTTTTTTTTTAGTTTGGTGCAAGAATTTAATAAATGAATATATTCATTAAAATAATTTGATAACTTAAAAATGGTTGAAGCTAAAATAAGAACATTTGCTAAGGGCTGTGATCTTTCAACTAACATGATAGATAGGTCTTCATACATTGTAAAACTTTTAGAAGCTGTTTCTAGTGGTCTTCCAAAAGAAAAGCATGAAAAGCTAACTCGATATATGTGCGGTATGATTTCAACTCCTATTAAATATAGTTCTTTAAGAGATCAGATTATTGAGAATTTTAAAGATTGGTCTGTTGAAGAAATAAGCAGATCAATGAAATATATTGGGACATATTTTCATTTATTAAATCAAGCAGAGTTAAATGAGATTATCCACATAAATGAAAAAAGGGATGTTTTATCAGACAAGGATAATCCAAAAGTTGATTCTATTCCATCGGCTGTAAAATTTATGAAAAATAATTCTGTTAGTTTTAATAGGGCTAAAGAAATCATTAGTAACATAAGTATTCATCCTACTTTTACAGCTCATCCGACAGAGACGAGAAGACCATCAATAATTAAAAAGCAAAGAATGCTTCTTCAAATAGTTGATACAATTTTGAATGGAAACTTAAGCCACACAAAACGAAGTCGTTTAGAAAATGAAGCTATTAGGTTGTGCAGACTTATTATGTTCACTGGTGATGTAAGATCACATGATATATCTGTTAAGGATGAAATAAATAACACTCTTAAAAGTACAATAAACTCTTTATGGTACTCTGTCTCTGAATTATCATATGATTTAGAGTCTTCTTTTGAACAATATTATAAAGAAAAAGTCCAGCTTTATGATTTATTAAGCTTTCATAATTGGGTTGGCGGTGATAGGGATGGTAATCCAAATGTGGATAGTGAAATAACAAAGTATGCGTTAAAAAAGCAGGTTAGTCTAGTAATAAATAAGTACTTTGAAGACCTAGATCAACTTTTTGATGACATGAGTATTCATAAAGATTTTGCTGAAAGTAATGATACATTATCAAAATCTATTGAATCAGATCTAAGCAAGGTCAACGTCGATGAAAAATTAGTTAACAGGTATTTAGATGAACCAGTGAGATTGAAAATATTATGTATTAAAGAAAAACTTATCGATTATAAATATCAATTATTTTCAAAATATACTTCACAATACTCTTCTGATGAGTTTCAAAAGGATTTAGCTGCAATTGAAGAATTTCTTATATCTGTATCAGATGATGATAGTATGGTTGATGGAATACTAAGAGATATAATGGTTCGAGTAAAAGTGTTCGGATTAAACTTCATGAAATTAGATATTCGTCAACACTCGGATGTTCATGAGAGAGCGGTACATGAATTATTGAAGCAAATAAGACCAGGTGTTAGTTATAAAAAATTAGATGAGAAACAGAAATGTAATATTATAAAAGAGATATTATTGACTGAGAAAAGCAAGATTAAATACGATTCCACAGTTTTTACTGATATGCTCAAAGAAGTTTTAGATACGTTCTATGTAATAAAAGAAGCCTTAGAAGTTGATAGAAAATTAATTTCATCATACATCGTGAGTATGACACATGAAAAAAGTGACATTCTTGAAGTTCTTTTTCTAGGCAAGGTTGCTGGTATAGTTAATATAGAAAATAGTACAATGATATCCGATTTAAGTATTGTTCCCTTGTATGAGACAATAAACGATCTGAATAACGCATCCTCATTGCTTAGAGAGTTGATTGAGGATGACCTCTATAAATTACATTTAAAAAATAAAGGCGATTTTCAAGAAATTATGTTAGGCTACTCTGATAGTAATAAAGATGGTGGCTTTGGAATGGCAAATTATTGTTTAAATAAATGTCAGCTCGAGGTGTCTGATATAATGAATGAGTACAATATTGGTTTTAGGCTTTTTCATGGCAGAGGAGGTTCAATAAGTAGGGGTGGTGGAAAAAGTAATAAAGCAATTTTAAGCTTACCATATAAATGTCAAAATGGTAAAATTCGTTTTACAGAGCAGGGCGAGGTTATTAATTATCGTTATGGATCTTCAAGAATCGCAAAAAGGCATTTAGAGCAAATAGTAAGTGCCCAGATCACAGCTTTAACTAATAAAAACAAAGTTAAAAATAATAATTTTGAATTAATAAAAACTGTTCTTGATCAGTCCTATAAAAAATATAGAAATGAGATTATTAATGAAAAGTGCTGGCATTTTCTTTTAAACGCTACCCCGATTAACCATATCAGTAAAATACCAATTACTTCGAGGCCAGCATCAAGGAAGAAAATGGATGAACATGTTCTAGGATTTGATGATCTTAGAGCTATCCCATGGGTCTTTTCTTGGACTCAGGTCAGATATAATCTCAGTGGCTGGTATGGTATGGGTTCAGTTTTAAAAAATGCAGTAAATGACCCATCAAACCTTGAAGAATTAAAAAAGATTTATTCTACTTCAAAATTTTTTAAACAGCTATTGGATAATATGTCATTTGAGATGGCTAGATCAAGATTAAAAACATCTTCCAACTACGCTAAAAGTGATGAAGATCTATCTTTTCATTCAACGATTGAAAAAGAGTTTGAACGTACATTATATGCTTATAAAAAAATCACTGGTTATAATTCTCTATTAGAGCGGAATAAAGTAATAGATAGTTCAATCAATTTTAGAAACCCATTTACAGATATCTTAAATTTTGCTCAGGCTGAACTTTTAAGCAGGTATAGAGCATCCAACAAAAAAGATAGCAAGCTTGATAATGCTATCTTTATAAGTATTAATCATATTGCTGCAGCTATGCAAACAACTGGCTAAGTTTCCTCTTTGATGGTCCCAAAAAGAAAGAGACAATCAAAACAAATTAAATCCTCGCTTAGAATTTCTACAGTGGAAGGTTCATGGTGGGCTGTCATGTACGGTATGGTGGAAACATATTTTGGTGCGTTTTTTGAATATTTAAAATACACAAGCTATGAAATTTCAATTTTATCTACCTTGCCCATATTCATAGGGGCAGTCTTTCAGAACCTAACTGGGTGGTTTTACGATATTTTACGTTCTAGAAAAACATTATTAATAATTTTAAAATGCATACAAACTATTACAATTCCACTAATTCTTTTTGCTGGATATTCATCAGGAAATTATTTTTTATTATTGGTTTTTATTTGCTTGTACTATGCACTTGCTATGTCTCAGATGTCTCCCTGGACGTCTTGGATGGGCTACTTAGTACCTGGTCGACTGAGGGGTAGATACTTCGGCAACAGATCTCAAGTAGTAAGGATATTTATGTTAATATCTTCTCTACTTGCAGGAGCAATTTTAAACTCCTATGAAGAGTCAAATACCTTTAATGGGTTTACAATAATATTTAGCCTAGGTATGGTAGCTAATTTTGGTAGTATTTATTACTTAAATAGACAATATGAACCAGAAAATACTACCGATGATGAAATTATTGAAATTGATAGTAGTAATACAAACATGGATAGCGGGCTCAAACGATTTATCACATATGACTCCTTGTCTGAATTTTCTTTTCATGTTTCTGGCCCTCTTATGATGGTATACTGGTTAAGGGATCTAAAATTTGATTATATAGAGCTTGCAATATTAATAAACGTTAGTCAAGTACTTGGTTTGTTTAGTATGCGGTATTGGGGTAAAAGAATAGATAACAATGGAAGCTATTCAACCATTCGTTTTACAAGTTTTTGCATAGCTGTTTTCCCCATGTTTTGGGTTGGTATCTATTATCTACCTAATGAGCTCATATTAGCAGGATCAATTATAATTGCATCCTTGGCGTCATTAATGTTCAGTGGGCGAGCATTAGCATTAGATAATCGTCTTTATGAGCATATGAAAAATAAAAAAATGATCAAGGTTACCTCAAAAAGATTTTTCTTTCGAGGATTATCAATTTTTATTGGGGGCCTCATTGGGGGCCTTCTTACCAGGAATGAGAGCAGCTTTTCTAATTATATTGAACTAGATACGGTCATCCATGCCGTAATGGTTTTCTCTACAGTTCTTAGGTTAGGTGTTTGGTCATATTTTCTCATTGATAAAAGATCAGAGATCTAGAACACTTGAATGATTTTATTTTTTACTTTTTGCTTCTTCTAAGATTCTTTTTTTAGAAGCAGCCCATGAACAAATTGTACACTCTTTTAAGTCGTGATTTCTAGCAGGGCAATGCTCTCTACCAAAAAATATAATTTGTAAATGCCGTCTATTCCATTCATCTTTTGGCCAAATATTTTTTAAGTCTTTTTCAGTTTTATCAACACTTTTACCATTTGTGAGACCCCATCTAGCTGCCAATCTGTGAATGTGGGTGTCAACCGGAAAAGCAGGGACTCCAAACCATTGTGACATTACCACACTTGCGGTTTTATGCCCTACTCCAGCTAAACTTTCTAGATAATCCCAATCTTGTATTACGCCTCCGCCTTCAATTAGTTGCTGTGCCATTTTATGAAGGTTTTTTGCTTTGGTTGGAGCTAAACCAATTTCTTTAATGATGCTCTGGATTAATTTTACATCTAATTTGGCCATTTTTTCTGGCGTGTCAGCCTTTTTAAATAAAGCAGGCGTAACTTCATTTACTTTCTTATCTGTTGTTTGAGCAGACAACATAACTGCCACTAGAAGGGTATAAGCACTATAATGATCAAGCGGTATTGGGGTTTCAGGATACAATTCATCTAGCATGTTTCCGATAATCTTCGCTTTTTCAGATCTTTTCATTTAAGTGCTGTGTGCTTTATTAATTATTAATTAATGTTATAAATCAATTCTATATGTTAACTAATATTGTACTTCTTATGGACATAAAATAATTATTAAATAGATGAAAGTTGAAACTGTAATTATTGGTGCTGGCCTATCAGGCTTATCCTGTGCGATTCAATTAGAAAAAGAAAGAAGAGACTATCTTCTTGTAGAGAAAGCTAATAGAATTGGTGGAAGGTTAGGCTCTTTATATGAGGAGGGTAATATTTATGATATAGGTTTTCAGGTTTTTAACACTGCCTATAAAAATACAATGCAATTGCTGGATAGGGATGAGGTAAAGCTAAAAATGTTTAAACCAGGTTCAGTCATCCATGATGGGAAATCTTTCAATCTAATCTCTGATCCATTAAGAGATCCAAAGCAGTTATTTACTAGTTTATTTTCTTCAATTTTAACTTTTAAAGATAAAATAAAGATACTGTCTCTGATAGCTCAATTATCAAACTATGATATTCAAAATGATAATTCACCTGATATGCAAACTATTGATTTCTTAAAAAAGAAAAATTTTTCTGATAAGTTTATAGAACTTTTTTTCACTCCATTTTTTGCAGGTATTTTTTTAGAAAAAGATCTTCAAACTTCTTCAAAATTTTTTAAATATGTATTTTCAAATTTTAGCAAGGGTTTAGCGTGCTTGCCTTCGGAAGGGATGCAGAATTTAAAAGACTTAATTTTTAAAAATATCAGTTCAGATAGATTGTTATTAAATCAATCTCTTGAAAAAATAGAGGACATAGGTTTGTTAATTTTTAATAATGGTCAGACAATAAAATGTAAAAATATTGTATTAACAGGCGGTAGTCATAAAAAAGTTGGATTAAATGAAGTCTCATATAACTCTGTAAAAAATATTTATTTTGAATCAGATATCAAAATTGAGAATGGGAAGTATATTCATCTCTTTCCAAAAGATAATATTATAAATAATGTTGCAGTTCTTAATCAAGTTAGTCGCAGTTATTCTAAGTCAAATAGTTTGCTATCGATATCTGTTATAGGTCACGATTTAAAAGATAAGCTTGATTTAAACCAACTCAGAAAAAAACTAGCAAATTATTTTGGAGGAAATGATTCAAATTACGAATGGGTAAAAAGTTTTTATATAAAAAATGCTACAATCAAGCAAAACACGAATTATTTTGACTCGAATACGTTTTCTCCTACAAAAGGATTAATTATAGCTGGAGATCATAGTGTTTATGGTAGTATTGAAGGTGCTGTATTATCAGGGTTCAATGCATCTAAGAAAATATTGAATTAATAGTTCATATAAATAAAGAGTCCTTTGAACTTTAATTCACACTTATCGCATGGTTTTCCGCCACTTATCTACGAGGATGTAGAAATTTTAATTCTAGGATCATTACCTGGTAAAAAGTCTATTGAGTTAAAAGAATATTATGGTCATCCTCGCAATAGAATGTGGAAAATATTATGTGATATAACTAATTGTGATTTACCTACTGATTACGCCTCTAAAAAGATCTTTTTACAAAAAAATAAAATTGGCCTTTGGGATGTTGCCAGTAGTGCAGAAAGGAAAGGTAGTTTAGATAGTAACATAAAAAAAGAAATCCCCAATGATGTGGACAGTCTATTAATAAACTATCCATCTATTAATGTAGTCGGGTTCAATGGTAAAAAATCTGAAAGTATGTATAAAAAATTTTTCAAATTAAATAGATCTATAAAATATGTATCTCTACCTAGCTCAAGTCCTGCAAATATGGCGATCTCTTTTGAAGATATTTGCCTTAGATGGATAGAACTTTTCAAGTGAATGAAATTTGTTATTCCTATTTTTGTTTTGGTCCATAATTAAAGGGACGTAATTTTTTGTATAATTATTTTAAACATTTAATAGAAAGAGGTTGTGATGGCTCAAGATAGGGTATATATAAATCAATGTTCATTAAGAGAAAAAACATTTGATAATGGTGGTAGTTTAATTAATGCTGCTTTTAAAGTAAGCGAATTGCAAGAGCATGCTGATGAAAATGGTTGGGTTAATATCGTTATTGCAAAAAGAAGAGAGGTATCTGAAAAAGGTGCTACTCATTATGCTTATAAAAGTGAATATCAAAGGCAAAATACTCAGCCGCAAGGACAGATATCCCCAGAACCATCTAATTTGCAGCCTACTTCAAATCCAATGGAGGATGATGACCTTCCATTTTAAAAATTATTAGTTTTCTATATTGAGCCAATATCTTCATAAAGCTATAACAATTGCTTGTGAGGCTCATCGAGGTCAGTTCAGCATTAATGGTGAACCATACATACTTCATCCTCTGAGATTGTTAATCAAGGCAGAAAGTAATGAGGAAAGAATAATTGCAGTTCTTCATGATGTCATCGAAAAAACTTATATCAGTTTAGCAGACCTAAAAAATAAAGGATTTGATCAAAATATTATTAGTTCCATTGATTCATTAAGCAGAAGAAGAAGTGAGTCCTATATTGAATATATAGAACGGCTAATGCAAAATAAAATTTCTGTTAAAATTAAACTACTTGATCTAGTTGACAATATAAAAATACACAGCGAAAACAATGATAATGGAATTTATGATGCAAAAATAATTCAATATAAACATGCCTTAAAACAAATCAGATCTAAATAAACATTACTTTTATAATTATTTGGTCTTATATTTTTTCTCCACCTGCCCTCAAAATTCAAACTCAAAAAGTTATAGTATTAATATGAAATTTTATGTTTTCGTGATTTTTATTTTCATTTATGGCTGCTCCTCCTCAGTCCCCAATGAGCATACGTTACAAATAGAATCGTTAAAAAGTGAATTGAATAAGACAAAAGCTATGGCTAAAGACGCTGTAGAACAAATATCAAGGTTAGAGAAAAAACTATCAAAGAGGATTACAATTACTGATAGTTTAATCGTTGAACATAAAAAAGAAACCTTGTTGCTTCGAGCATCAGATGCTTTTCAAAAAGGAAATTACGCCCTAGTTACAAAGAAATATGAAAATGCTATTAAATATTATAAAAAAACAATAGAGCTAAGGCCAAACGATGCTCATGCGTATAACAATTTGGGTAATGTTTATAAAGAACTGAAAAATTATCCTCTAGCTATCATTGCATATCAAAATGCGATCATTTTAAAACCAGATTATGCTAGTGCACATTATAATCTTGGTATAGTATACCAAAAGAGTAACAATTTTGACATTGCTTTGGAATCCTACAGAAAAGCTGCTCGCTTAGCTCATGGAGGAGTTCAGAAATGGCTTAAAGATAGTGGGTATTACTGGTAATAATTTTAGATGAGTGGTATAGATACAAAAATAGAGCCACTTGTTGAGTTTTTAAACCAGTTAGATGGTATCATTACCATTGGCAGTTGTCAAGGCCATGATAATGGAGGCGATTCAGGTGAATGGGTTTATCCATATATTAAATTTAAATGCACAAATAATCAGACTCTTGGATTTTTAGCATCACTGGAGGATGCCTACAAAAGTATTAATCAGCAAGCCGAATCAAAATATTTTGACTCGGCTTTAGCTTTTGAACCTGATTTAAATGGTGATTGGTGTATTGAGGTTGTAAAAAATATAGATTTTAATGATGAAAATATTGAGGATGAGTACGCTATGTATGTGCTTAGAGCGGATTTGCGCAGTTTTGATAAACCTTCTGAAATTTATGGTGATTTCAAAGAGATACTTAATTGGTATAAATATCAGTTCAAATTAATATACAAGAAACCTGTTACTTAATGAGTTTTATACTTTCAAAAGTATTAAAATCAGCTTTAATAATATTTATAGCAGTAATGACTACTCATGCAAATCAAAATACAAAACCATCAAACTATGTTCAGCTAGTTGATCTTTTTCAGCGTTGGAGGGAGTTTGAAACACCACCAATTTCTAACGGAGCTCCAGATTATACTTCTAAACAGTTTGAATCAAGAAAAGAAAAATTTTTGTCTTTAGTTGACGAATTAGAAAATATTGATACGACAAACTGGACAACCTATTACAAAGTAGACATGCATATAGTCAAAGCAGAGATGAATGGCTATGATTTTAATTACAGGGTCTTGAGGCCTTGGGTTAGAGACCCAGCGTTTTATCAAACGATTTGGATGTATGAAAGTGATGTTCCAGCTCATGAGGGGCCTACAAATCACTCCCTTTTGGAATTTTGGCAATATGATTTTCCTTTAAAAAAGCAAGATGC
>JAYPIC010000062.1:0-10150 GCA_038127595.1 bacterium
ACGTTGACATCGTAGAGGTCGGCGGTTCGACTCCGTCATCGCCCACATAATAAAATGAAAAATATAAAAATAACACTACCAGATAATTCCCATAAGAGTGTACCTATTGGAACGACTCCTCAGGGAGTTGCTGACATTATTGGTTCTGGATTGGCACGTGCAGTAGTTGTTGCGAAAGTTGATGGCGATTTAAAAGATTTAAATTTTTCATTGCAGCAAGATTGTTCATTAGAGCTTTTTACAGGTGATCCAGAAGAAGGTCACGATACGCTATTGCATTCGACAGCCCACCTTATGGCTCAAGCTGTAAAATCTTTATTCCCCAGTGCTAAAGTTACTATCGGGCCTACGATAGAAAATGGATTTTATTATGATTTCGATGTTGATATACCATTTACAGATGAAGTTCTTGAAAAGATTGAAATAAAAATGAAAGAATTAGCAAAATCTGGCCAAGAAATAAATCGAAATGAGTTATCTGTTAAAGAGGCTGTTTCTCTTTTTAAATCGATGAATGAAGACTACAAGGTTGAGATCATCGAGCAGATAAATCCAGATGATATAATTAGTACTTACATGCAATCAGATTTTACTGATTTATGCAGAGGCCCGCATGTTTCAAATACTTCAAAAATAAAGCACTTTAAGTTACTTTCGTCTTCAGGTGCATATTGGAGAGGTGATGAGAATAACAAAATGCTTCAAAGGATATATGGAACTGTTTTTTCCTCTAAAGAAGCTTTGAAAAAACATTTAGAGAATCTTAAGGAAGCTAAAAGAAGAGACCATAGGAAAATTGGTAAAGAAATGCAATTATTTGCTTTTGATGGAGATATTGGCCCCGGCTTACCATTATGGCTTCCCAATGGCACTGTAATGATTGAGGAACTTGAAGTATTAGCTAAAGATACTGAGAAAAAAGCAGGTTATAGTCAGGTGAGAACGCCTCATCTTACTAAAGGAACTATTTATGAAAAGTCTGGTCATTTAGATCATTATAAAGAATCAATGTACCCAGAAATGGAAATTGATGGAGTTGATTATTATGTCAAGCCAATGAACTGCCCTCATCATCATAAGATATATTCTTCAATACCAAGAAGCTATCGTGATATGCCTGTCAGACTCTCTGAGTATGGGACATGTTATAGATATGAGAAGTCGGGTCAATTATTTGGCCTGATGAGAGTTAGAAGTTTGCAGATGAACGATGCTCATATTTATTGCACAGAAAAGCAGTTTAAAGAAGAGTTTATGAATGTTTGTAAGATGTACTTAGAATATTTCAAACTTTTTAACATTGAAAAATATACTATGAGGCTAAGCCTGCACGATAAGGAGCATCTAGGAGATAAATATGTAAATGAGCCAGAACTATGGCTGGAAACTGAGCAATGGGTTAGGGAAGCTCTTGATGAAGGCGGGTTTAATTATGTAGAGGTTCCTGGAGAGGCCGCATTCTACGGCCCTAAAATAGATGTGCAAGTTTGGAGTGCAATAGGAAAAGAGTTTACTTTAGCGACAAATCAGGTAGACTTTGTAGTCCCAAAAAGATTTGATCTAGCATACAAAGATGAAAATGGTGATTTGCAGACACCAATTTGTATTCATCGAGCCCCTTTAAGTACACATGAAAGATTTATAGGTTTCCTTATTGAGCATTTTGGTGGAAACTTCCCTCTCTGGCTAGCGCCTACTCAAGTAGCAGTTCTGCCAGTATCTGATAAGGTCAATGAATATGCTAGAATGATTACTAATAAATTAATTGATTCAAATATCAGAGCTGTTTTAGATGACAGGTCTGATAAGATTGGTGCAAAGATTCGAAATGCAGAAATAAAAAGGACCAATGTAATGCTTATTGTTGGGCCCAAAGAGGCTGAAAACAACACAGTTTCTGTTAGAAGAAAATTTGCAGGAGATTTAGGAACTATCGATCAAGATATGTTAATTTCACAGCTTGTTAAAGAAATAAAGGATAGGAGTTTAACTCATAGCTAAAAAACAGACGCAAAGATTAAACGAAAAGATAACTGCTAAAGAAGTTCGTTTAATTAGCGTAGATGGAGAGCAGTTAGGGATTGTTCCAACCGAAGAGGCCTTGGAGAGGGCTCAGGAAGATGGATTAGATCTTATGGAGGTTTCACCTAATGCAGATCCTCCTGTTTGTAGAATTTTGAATTTTGGAAAGCTTAAGTACGAAGAAAAGAAAAAGATTCAAATTAATAAAAAGAAACAACATGTAATTAAGTTAAAAGAGATTAGACTTAGACCGCGTATTGAAGACCACGATTTAATGACAAAATTAAATATGGGTAAAAAGTTTTTAAATGATGGATGTAAACTAAAAATTACCTTAATTTTTAGGGGTAGAGAGCTTTCTAGAATTGATCTAGGTAAAGATGTGATGGATCGTGTAATTGAAGAATTGTCTGAAGTTGCAGAAGTAGAAAAAGACATTCCATTGGAAGGTAGGAGAATGTCTGTGGTTTTATCAGCCAAACAATAAAGGATTTTATTATGCCAAAAATGAAAACTAGACGTGGTGCTGCAAAGCGCTTCAAGCTTACAGCGTCAGGTAAATTAAAAAGAAACAAAGCAAACCATAGACACATGCTTGTTCGTCGTTCCAACAAGGCAAAACGAAAGATGAGGCAAAGTGATTTCGTTGATGCCGGTGATCGCAGGAATGTTCGTCGCATGTTATGTGTTTAGTTTAGGAGATTAGTATATGCCACGCGCAAATAGTTCTGTACCACGACATCGTAGGCACAGGAAAGTAGTGAAGCAGGCCAAGGGCTACTATGGTGCCCGGAGCCGTACGTTTAAATCAGCTAAGGATGCTGTTACCAAAGCAGGTCTGTATGCATATAGAGATAGAAGGCAGAGGAAGCGTCAGTTTCGTCGTCTTTGGATTACTCGTATAAATGCTGCATGTAGACTCAATGATATTACTTATTCAGCATTTATCAATGCACTGAATGTTAAAGGAATAGAGCTCAATAGAAAAGTTCTTGCAGATCTTGCTTTGCAAGATCCGCAATCGTTCACCGATCTGGTGAACTCTGTTAAGAATTAGTTCAATGTCACTTAAAGATAGTATCGAATCGGTTAAAAACGATTTTTTAACCGAATTTGCTAGTATCAATGATAGTACTGGTTCTGATTTAATAAGACAGAAGTATCTAGGCAGAAACGGTCTAGTAACTAATCTATTTAAAGAGCTTGGTCGGGCTTCAAATGATGATCGTCCTGTTTTTGGTCAGTTATTAAACCAGCTCAAAAATGAATTATCTGAAAAGATAAATTCTATTCAAGCTGAAGATAGAACAGCCAGCGATAACGTGGTTGTTGATATTGCTCTCCCTGGTAAACTTTATTCATCAGGTTCTACCCATATACTAGAGCAGACTTTTAATGATATTAAAAAGATTTTCAGTGATATTGGTTTTAGTATCTCGTATGGTCCCGAAATAGATGATGAATATCATAATTTTACAGCATTAAACGTACCTGAGCATCATCCAGCTAGAGATATGCAAGATACTTTTTTTGTAGATAAAGATATCGTTCTTAGAACGCACACATCAAATGTTCAAATACATTTAATGGAAGAAAAAGATCCACCGTTAAGATTCATTGTTCCAGGAAGGGTATATAGAAACGAATCAATCAGCTATAAAAGCTACTGTCTTTTTCATCAAGTTGAGGGTTTATTTGTAGACAAGAATGTTAGCTTTGCTCAGCTTAAGGGATGCTTGGAATATTTTGTAAAAAAGATGTTTGGCTCTGATCGTAAGATGCGATGGAGACCAAGCTATTTCCCTTTTACTGAACCTAGTGCTGAGGTAGATATTTGGGATGAGCAGCGAAATCAATGGATGGAAATTCTTGGTTGTGGAATGGTTGATCCTGAAGTATTTAACAGTGTTAATTATGATCCAAAAATATGGCGAGGATATGCATTTGGTATGGGTGTCGAAAGAATAGCTATGCTAAAATATGGCATAGAAGATATAAGATTGTTCTACGGTGGTGACATTCGGTTTTTAAGGCAATTCTAATGATTATTTCTATTGACTGGTTAAAAGATTTTATAGACATAGAAGAAACTCCTGAAGAGTTATCTAATATGCTCTCATCTCTTGGTTTAGAAGCTGAGTGTGATAACCAGTTTGGTGATATTAAGGACGTTGTTATCGGCGAAGTTATTTCCGTATCCGATCATCCAAATGCAGACAGGTTGAACGTTTGTATGGTTAGCGATGGGCAAAAAGAATTTCAAGTTGTATGCGGAGCTCCTAATGTAGCAGAAGGGCAGATTATTGCTTATGCTAAAGTTGGTTCAACACTTCCAGGTGGTTTTAATCTTGAAAAAATTAAACTTCGTGGTGTTGAGTCTAATGGTATGATATGTTCTGCTAGAGAGCTAAATATAAGTGATGAGCACGATGGCATTCTTGTGCTTCCTGAATCTTGCATTTTAGGTGCTAATTTTGTTGATGAGTATGCAAATAAATTTCTAAAGATCGTACTTGATATTACGCCTAATAGACCTGATGCCTTTTCTCATTACGGTGTCGCTAGAGATATATCTGTTTTTAAAAAAAGAACTTTAAAACCGTTAACATATGAAGTAAAAAATACTAACAATGGTTCTACTTTTAATATTTCCATATCTGATCAAAAAGATTGTCCTCGCTACATTGGTGCCATAGTCAACGATGTAAAAGTGGGCCCTAGTCCTACTTGGATCCAGGATAGATTAATAGCAGCTGGTCAAAGACCAATAAATAATTTAGTGGATATATCCAATTATGTTTTAATGGATATGGGTCAGCCAACGCATATATTTGATTGGGATAAGGTTAGCAGCGATGAGATTTTAGTTAGAAGAGCAAATAAAAATGAATCGATCACTACTTTAGATCAAGATTCATATAAATTAAATGAAAATAATCTTTTAATTACGGATGGTGATAAGCCCATTGCTATTGCTGGGGTTATGGGAGGTTATAATAGTGCTGTAAATGAAGAGACAAAGACTATCTTTATCGAGAGTGCATATTTTGATCCTATCGTAATAAGAAAATCCTCTAAATCATTATTGTTAAGCACTGAAGCTTCCAAAAGATATGAAAGGGGCGCTGATCCACAAGGTGCATTACTAGCATTTTGGAAGATTATTAATTTAATAGAAAAGTACGCAGGCGGCTCTTTTGATGGCGACTTTTTAGATTTCAATCAAACGACTCCAAACAATGATTCAATTACTCTTAGATCTTCTGAAATTGAACAAATACTTGGTGTATCGCTTGAAAAAGATTTTATAGTAGAGGTGCTTGAAGGGCTAGGATTTAATGTCAAAGTATCAAACGATAGTGAGTTTGATTGTATTCCACCAAGCTATAGACCTGATATTGCTAGAGAAATTGATGTTATTGAAGAATTAGCTAGAATGAAAGGCTATGATAATATTCCTACTGACAATTCCTTATATGGCCATTTTTTCATTGATGAAACAGATCCTCAGTATTATTTACAACGCTTTAGAGATAAACTATCTGGGTTAGGTTTTTTTCAACACTACTCAAACTCTTTGCAGGATAAAAAAACATCTAATTTATTTAGTAATAAATCAATACCAATGCTTAATCCATTAAGTAATAAAATGGCATTTTTAAGAACATCTTTATATCCTGGTTTATTGAAAGCTGCTGAGTTGAATATAAAAAATTCTACCAACTCCTTAAGGCTTTATGAGTTAGGTAATATTCACTCGCAAAATGGTAAAAAGTTAGGAGATATGTCAGAAGAAATTAAATTAACCGGTATCATTTTAGGTGATGAGAGAATTAATTCTGTCCATGATGAAAAAGAAGACCATGATATTTTTTCCATAAAGGGTATGCTGAAACACATATTTAGTGATTCTGTTTTTAGCAATTTAGGTATTGCTGAATGTAATAATGAACTTTATGAGTACGGATTTTCATTAGATGCAGATGGTATGCATATAGGTACTTTCGGAAAAATATCAAAAAAACTATTTAAGCTACTAAAAATTGGTTCGAAAGATGTCTTTGGATTTGATATTGATATAGAAAAGATTAAAAGCTTTTCCGGTGAAAAAGTTTACAAATCAATTAATTCACTACCAAAAATTTCTAGAAGAATAAACCTTTTGCTTAATGAAAATGATAGTGTTGACAGTATCCTCAAACTAATACAAGAAAAAGGTGGTGCTTATCTCATTGAATATTATCCAGTTGAGATTTTTAGGGATAAAGAAAGCATTGGGGAAAATAAAAAAAGTGTCGTATTTGAAATGATATTCCAACATAAAGAAAAAACACTTGAAGATAAAGATGTAAACCCTATTATAGATGAAATTATAGACATTGCTCAATCCAAATTTAATGCTAAATTACGTGTATGAATGATTCAACTTTATTTAATGAGTTAGAGCAAAAAATCGTTGGTCTTGTAAACGCATTAAAGGCTGAAAGAGAAAAAAACGAGAAGAATACCGGTAGCGTAATCGAGTCTCAAAAGCTTTCTAAGATTGAAGAGCATGTTACAAATATGATAAATATACTTGATAAAATAGATAAGTAAATAAATGTCAGAAGAAGGTAATCAAATAAAAATTACAATATTTGGGCAAGAGTATTCTGTAAAAGCTCCTGCAGATCCAACCTATATTAAAAAAATAGCTGAATACGTTGACAGTAAAATGAGAGAAGTTCAGGCTGGCTTTAGTTCTACTCAATCTTCCAACAGGATTGCTATTTTATCGGCAATGAATATAACTGATGAACTTTTTAATGCTAGAAAAAAAGGCGATTCTGAAGAAATTGATGTTGAAGAAAAAATTACGTCTCTCATAGAGCTTATTGACGATTCTGTTTAACAAAACTTTTCATGACATCCTCTAAAGTACTTTCTGGTTTAGATACCGCAGCTACGGTATATGAATCATTCAATGACCGTATAAAAGTATTATCAACTAAAGGTGTCATTCCTGGTCT
Source organism: bacterium (assembly GCA_038127595.1). Classification (GTDB taxonomy): domain Bacteria; phylum Fidelibacterota; class Marinisomatia; order Marinisomatales; family UBA1611; genus TMED80. Next base: position 7,032 of record JAYPIC010000062.1, read on the forward strand.
ATGTGTAGTATTAGTTGGTGAAGATCCTGCTTCTCAGATATATGTTAGAACAAAATCTAAAAAATTAAAATCTTTAGGGTTGATATCCGAAACGATACGTTTAGATGCTGACGTTACCGAACAAAAATTGTTGTCAATCATTGAAGATCTTAATGCAAATTCAAAATTTCACGGTATTCTTGTCCAAATGCCACTTCCGGAGCATATTAATTCGCAGAACGTTATTAATTCTATTAATCCTGCAAAAGATGTTGATGGCTTTCACCCGGAAAATGTTGGTTGGCTATCCATCGGAAAACCCCGTTTCATTCCGTGCACTCCAAAGGGCATAATGAGAATTTTTAGTCACTATAATATTGACCTATCTGGTAAAGATATTGTAGTGATAGGCAGAAGCAACATTGTAGGTAGGCCTATGTCAATTTTAGTTAGTTCAAATAATGCAAATGGTACTTGTACTATATGTCATTCTAGAACAAAAAATATTATTGATTATTCAAGAAACGCTGATATAATAATATCTGCAATAGGTGTTCCAAATTTTTTAACATCCGAAATGATTAAGGAAGATTCCATCATAATCGACGTTGGAATCAATAGAATTGATTCAGATAATGAAAAAGGATATAAAATTGTTGGAGATGCTGATTATGATTCAGTTTTTGATAAAGTCTCTAAAATAACCCCAGTCCCAGGTGGCGTAGGTCCGATGACAATAGCAATGTTGGTAGAAAACACTATTGAAGCTGCAGAGAATATTAAGCTGTAGATAATATCCCTTTTGAAAATATTTTTAGTTATACATGTATAATTTTTCATTCAAAGGCTAACTTAAGGTTTTTTTGAACATCTATTATTTATTACCTTTGTCCTCTTAAATCATGGAACACACGTTACATTTGGGATATTAAATGAAAAAATCTATTCTATTTATAATTGCTTTGGCAACATTTTTGAACGCTAGCGATGAAGGTTCGATCACGGGTAATGTTTACACATCTGATGGTGAGCCTCTATGGGGCGCAAATGTTTATTTGATGGGAACAATGCTTGGTGCATCAACTGACTCATCAGGCGCTTTCTCAATCGAAGGTATTTCTGTAGGAAAATATTCTTTGGTCTGCGATTACATTGGTTATCGATCAGGGTTAAAAACGGTTTACATTTCAAGTTTTGATTCAGATGGTGATGAAGATGAAGAACAGTCATATTTGGACAAAGTAGGCATTGATGAGGACGAATCCGATGAGCAATCAAGCATCCTAAAAGGAAATTTCTTAGATGGAATTAATTTTACTTTAGAGGAAGATGTTTTCAATAGTGAAGAGGTTGTCGTTACTGGTGTATCTACAGAAAGATCAGTAGAGGTTTCAGAGGTTGCAGTTACTCGTCTAAAACCAAGAAAATTTAATCAATCTACCTCTTACACTGATTTTGGTTCATTGGCGATGGCTAAAGTAAGTGGACTCGATATTAGAAAATCATCTGGAACTGTTGGCGGTGGTTTTCGATTTGATATGAGAGCTGGTGGCGGTTTGAATGGTAACGAACAACCAGTTATCTATTTGGATGGAATGAGAATTGCAAATGAAGAAATTGGTGGTACAGGATCAAATCAGTTAACTACAGGAGGTCAGGGCTTATCATCCATGCTTGACTTTAATCCAGATGACATAGAGAATATAGAAATATTAAAAGGGCCAGCTGCTGCAACTAGTTATGGCACTAATGGTTCTAATGGTGTCGTCTTCATTAAGACTAGAAAAGGAAATGCAGGTGATGGTGGACCAGTTTTTAATTACAAGCAGACTAACGGTATCAATAGTCCTCAGTTTGAAGTAGATAAAGGCTTCCAAAACAGAGATTTATTTCACAGTTTATTATCTAATGGTGCTGTAAACGATAAATATTTTAGTATGAGTGGTGGTGATTATAGATTTCGTCATTTTCTTTCTTTTTCAAGTAGGAACGAGGAGGGAATGATCATTTGGAAAGATAAAAATTATTTTGATAGAAAAACTGTTCGTGCAAATTTTGATTTTTTGCCTTTAGATAATCTTTCATTGAGCCTAAATACCTCCTACAGCAGCATAGATGCTATAATGCCACCCAGCGATAATCACATATATGGTTTGATGTACAACACTCTAGTTGCATACAGCCCTTGGCAGGAATCTGATAGTACATCTTTGTCTCAATTAGGTATTAAGTTTGGTTCAAAGAGGCTTGTAGCATCAGCTAATGTCAAGTACTATCCGTTTAAAAATAATTACAGATTTGGGTTAAATACTGTCCAATTAAATGCAAAATTTGGAATAGATGATGTTGAGCGTAAGAACAGTAATTTATTTCCATCTGGTTATAACTATGCTCTTTTCAACGGTGGTTTTAAGGCCTTGGTAAACTCCAATGAAACAAATACTATTTTTGATTTTGGGGCGTCTCATAATTATAATTTTGGAGGCATAAATACAACCACTAGTTTCTCAGCTCAATTTTATGATCATTTATGGGATGGTGTTGAGATTTCCAGAGACTCATTTGGTCAAAATGCAGTCACAGATATCGGATCAGGCTCAAATATTACCGTTGCAGGTGAGTGGTCTGGGAATACACGTGATGCAGGTGCGATTATTGCCCAAGAGATGTCTTACATGGATCAATATTTTCTAACCATGAGCTACAGAAAAGACTACAGTTCGTCGCTAGGTTCAAGTTCTAAATCCATCGGCTACCCTGGCATAAGATTTTCAACTAGGCTAGATAGATTTAGTTTTGTTCCAACTGATTTTGATATGCTAAAGTTTAGAATTGCGTACGGTGAGAGCGGCGTTCTTCCTGCGCATACGGATGGAGAAAGGCTTCTATGGTCTGGTAGTGTTGGGGGTAACGGATCTGGCGCTATGATATCATCTGTTGGTAATCCTGATATTGAACCAGAAAGAATCAAGGAACTAGAGTGGGGATTTGATTTAACATATCAAAATCTAATTTCACTTGAATTTAGCTCTTACACACAATCTGCTGAAAATTCTGTCATATACAGACCATTAGCTCCTTCATAGGGTTATGGTAGTTTATCTAAACCCGATAACATTGGTAGTATGGAAATGCAGGGT
>JAYPIC010000063.1:0-10069 GCA_038127595.1 bacterium
CCGTTTTGTAGTAGCTATTCCAGGTGCAGCATGGGGTAGAAAAGTGTGGAGCTTTTCAAAATATTGTGATGTAATAGATAAAATTAAAGCAAAGACAGATCTTGATATTATACTACTTGGTACAGATCAAGATAAAATAAATAATCAGATATCTGAGAAAAATAAATCTGTGATTAATCTTTCGGGAAAAACAAACCTAAGGCAAGCTATGGCCATATTATCGCTTTCAGAATCAGTATTCGGAAGTGATACAGGATTATTGCATATTGCAGAAGCGTTAGGCAAATCAGCTAATATGATTTTAGGTCCAACATCTAAAGAAACTGGAGGAGGAGTATCTTTAAAGATATCAAACAATATTGAGACAGATATTTGGTGTAGACCATGCTCACAAAATGGTAAAAACCTATGTTACCGTTCAAAGCAGTACTGTATGGATTTAATATCGCCAAGCACAGTATCAAATGCAGTAATAAAAAGCTCATAAAATGAACACATTGTTTTTTGTAGTGTATAATATTTTATACCCTGTGTTTTTATTTTTTGTGTTTTTTCTTTCAATATTTAATAAAAAAATAAGGGTTGGTTTGGCTGGTAGATTTGAATCAATTCATATATTAAATAAATACTTTAATCAAAATAATATAAAATCTAATATATATTGGTTTCATTGTTCATCTTATGGTGAATATTTACAAGTTGAGCAAATCATAAATGGTTTAAAAAAGAAGGATAATAATTCTATCATTTTATTAAGTTTTTTTTCACCAAGCGGGTTTGTTAATTGTAAAAATGATAATGTTGACTGTAAAATATATTTACCCTTTGATTTTTTGTGGACAATAAAAAAAGCTATAAAGATTGTTAGTCCAAATGCAATAATTCTTGCAAATAATGATATATGGTATAATTTTATAAATGTTTCTCAATCTAAAAATATAAAAACGTATTTAATTGGTGCTGAGTCAAAACAGTTTCACAAAAATATATTCTCCACTGCTTATTACATTTACAAGCCAATCTACTTTTCTTTTTCAAAAATTTTTGCGGTGGATGAAAATGATCAAAAGGATATTTTTAATTATTTAAAAAATAAAACCATTAGTGAAATTCCTATAACCGGTAATCCTCGATTTGACCAGGTTATTCAACGGTCTAAAAAACAACATGAACGTGATAAAATCGATATTAGTAAGAGGGCAGATATATTACTGATGGCTAGTATGCACAAAGAAGATCGGAATATGATTCTAGCTCAATTAATAAAATATCTAAAAAATACTAATATCCAAGTTTATTGGATTTCTCACGAGCCAAATAGCCAGGAAAATAAATATTTGAGTAATATATTTAATAGAAATAGTCTGAGTACTGAAGTAATTGACTCTATTGAGAGTATCGGTCAAGTTAATTCTAGAATAGTAATTATAAATGCGGTAGGCGTGTTAGCTGATTTATATTGGATTACAAAGGTTACTTATGTTGGCGGAGGTTTTTCATCAGGGGTGCATAACCTAATGGAACCTGCTGTGGCTGGAGTTCCAATGATTTTCGGCCCTCGCTATAAAAAATTTAAAGAGGCTGTTGAAATAGTTAGTCAAAACGCTGGGCTTAGTATTTCAAAAAGTATAGATTTCAATAAATTTCTTGATTTTTATTTCAATAGCGAAGAAAATCTGACTCATTCTAGTAAATCAGCTAGAAATATCATTTTAAATCACTCTGGAGCATCTGTCAAAATATTGAATCATTTAAATTCTTAGTAGTGCAATACTAAAAATGAATAAAATAAGTCACATTAAAAATAATTATATGAGTAACCCTTCAAAGGTATTAACTCTAGCAAATATTATTAGTTTATTGCGAGCAGCATCAGCTATCCCAATAATTTATACTTTAAATTATCCTGATTTAAGGGCTGTTACAGCAGGAATAGTCATCCTCGCAATTCTGTCTGATGCTTTAGATGGATATTTTGCTAGGAGAGCTGGAGAAGTTACTCACCTAGGTATGTGGTTAGATCCTATTGCTGATTTTATAATTATAACCTCTGTGGTTTTATATTTGGTTATAATGGAAATTTTTCCATTATGGTTTTTTTCATTTTATATTATTAGGCATTTTATGATAGCGGTTCCAGCTATCTATTTTGTAAATACTGGACAATATATTCTGCATTCAAATTGGTGGGGTAAATGGACAACAGGAATAACAGCATTAACTGTATTTTTACATATTTTTGAGATTGAATCAATTTGGTGGTTAAAGCCATTTACTCTTTATTCCGCTTTCGTGCTAGCCATAGTTAGTTGGATGATATATTATAAAGATTATTTTAACGTTTTTAGAGGAAAAAATGTTTAATACATTATTCAGCGCTTTAGAGAATACTCGCTCTTCAATTTCAAAGGCTTTTAACAAGCTTAAAAGTGGAAGTATGTCTAAAGAAGAGATTGAAAATATTGAAGAAAAATTATTGCTGGCTGATATTGGTTATGATACTGTTGAAAGCATAATAGAGATTATCAAAAAATTTAAAGCTGGTGATTTTTTGTTTGAGGTAAAGAAGTATCTAATTAATGAACTACCAAAATTACATGACCCTACAATTTTGAGTAAAAAACCTGTTGTAGTTATGGTCGTTGGTGTTAATGGAACCGGTAAAACTACTAGTGTTGCAAAGTTGGCAAAGATGTATAAAGATATGGGAAATTCCGTTACTTTAGTTGCAGCTGATACCTACAGAGCTGCTGCTGTAGAGCAATTAAAAGTGTGGTCGAAAAGAGCAAATGTTGATCTTGTATGCAATGAAAATTCTAATGAACCTTCATCAGTTCTTTTTGATGGTCTCTCAGTTTCAAAAAAAAATAATTCTGATATAGTTATTGTAGATACGGCAGGGAGGCTGCACACCTATAAAAATTTGATGAGTGAATTAGAAAAAATGCATAGAATAACGATGAAAAGGTTCCCGGAATATTTAATTAAAAATATTATTACTATAGATTCTCTTTTAGGGCAAAATTCTATAGTGCAGGCAAAGGAGTTCAACAAGCATGTACCAATTGATGGTGCAATCCTAACAAAATTAGATGGGACCGCAAAGGGAGGAATAATTTTTTCATTGCATAAGGAAATTGGCATTCCAGTGCAATTTATTGGCGTAGGAGAGGAATTGTCAGATTTTGAGGTGTTCGACCCTGAAAAATATGTAAATGGTCTTATTGGAGAAGATAGTGGTAAATAGAAAGTATATATGGATAAAATTGTAAACTTAATTAGCCTAGGGTGTGCAAAGAATCTTGTTGATTCTGAGATACTACTAGGTGGCATGGATAAATCAAATTTAACAATCACAAATGATCCGGAGGAAGCTGATACTATTATCGTTAATACATGTGGTTTTCTGGATATTGCCAGAGAAGAATCAATTGATACCATATTGCAAGCAGCCGAGTTAAAAAAGACAGGGAATTTGAGCGAACTTGTTGTTATGGGGTGTCTGTCTGAGAGGTTTCCTGATGAAATAGCTAAAGAAATTCCAGAGGTTGATAGGATATTTGGTAGCAATGATCACAAGCAAATTATCTCTTTTTTAACCGGGAAAGAGTTTGCTAAAGATGACCCACTTTTCTTTCGCTCTCTGATGACTCCCAACCATTATGCATACATAAAAATAGCAGAAGGCTGTGATAATGGTTGTTCATTCTGTAGTATTCCAATTATGAGAGGACTACAAAAAAGTAGAACTATTTCATCTATCATGGATGAGGCTGTTAGGTTATCGGAGAATGGAACCAAGGAATTATTGGTAATTGCTCAGGATTCTACTTCTTATGGTTGGGATTTGGATAAAAAAGTTTATCTAAGTGATTTACTACGAGAATTGAACACTATCGATACAATTGATTGGATAAGGGTCCATTATGCGCATCCTGCACATTTATCTCAACGTATAATAGATGCCATTGCAGATTGTGATAAAGTGTGTAATTACTTAGATATGCCTGTTCAACATGCCTCAGATGACATACTGAAATCTATGAAAAGAGGTTTAAATCAAGAGGGAATAAGGAATCGTATTGAAAGACTACGATCAGCTGTTCCTAACATTGCCCTAAGAACAACTTTAATTGTTGGTTATCCAGGAGAGAGTGAGGAGCATTTTAATGAGTTATATGATTTTGTAGAAGAGATGCAATTTGATCGGTTGGGCGCTTTTACATATTCAGAGGAAGATGGAACTACCGCAGCAGACTTAAATGATAACGTCTCAAGAGAAGATAAAAATGATCGTAAAAATAAAATTATTGAGCTTCAGCATGGTATAAGTTTAGAAAAAAATGAATCATTTATTGGAAAAACTATGAAAGTAATTGTTGACCAGGCTGAAAATAATATCGGCGTTGGTAGGACAGAGTTTGACTCTCCTGAAATTGATAATATCGTTCGCATAGATGGTAAGGTATCAAAGGGCGATTTTGTTAATGTTAAAATTGAGAAAGTTAATGAGTTTGAACTTATAGGTAATCCGATTTAAGCAAAAAAAACGTGATTTCAGAAAATCAAAAAAAAAGATTAGAAAATCTTTCTGAGCTCATTTATAGAGCTAGTTTAAAAGTAAAAATACTCAGACATATTTCATGGCCTCCTGAAGTAAAATATCAGTTCTTTAAACAGAATTGTCAAAAACTCCCTGAACATAATTATCCAAAATTTGATTCTACAGATTTAGATCAGATTCTATTAAAAATTGATGGTCAGATTGGAGACACCAAATATGACCTTTGGCTAAAAAATAAGCTGAAAGATATTAGTTTGAGTGCAAATTTGTTAAAAGCAAGTGGGACCAAAACTTTTTTCGAAATATCGTCAAATATTTATGGACTTCCAAGTACACTCATTCATGATGGTCAAACAAAGCCTTTGGATCTTTCTGAGCAGTTTTACCAGATAATAAACTCTATCGACAAAACAAAATTAAAGTTGTCTAAAAGTTCTAAGATCAGCTCTCACGATGTCGCAAAGCAAATTTCTTCTACAGTCAGTGATTACTTTGGTGAATTTGCTCCGAAAACATCTGTGGTAAAGCATTTATCAGCGAAAGCTACAGCAACATCAAAAAAAATAAAAATACGTGAGGATGGCGTTTTCTACCAATCTGATGTAGATCAACTTATAAACCATGAGGCATTCATTCATGTTGCGACTACAATTAATGGCAGAAAACAAAATAAAATGAAGATATTAGGTTCAAATTACGGTGCTATTACAAAAACTCAAGAAGGACTGGCTGTTTTTTCTGAGTTTATCACTGGTTCGATCAACATCGATAGAATGCGTAGAATTTCTGATAGAGTGAAGGCAATACAAATGGCTATTGACGGAGCTGATTTTATTGAAGTCTATAGATATTTTATTGATAAAGGAATATCAAGGAATCAGGCATTTGAAAATAGCAGAAGGGTATTCAGAGGAGGAGTATTGAGTGGAAAGTACCCCTTTACAAAAGATTTGGTGTATTTAGATGGTTTTATTAGGGTATATAACTTTTTCCGATCCTCAATCTCCCAAGGGAAAATAGAATGTATTGAATTACTATTTGCAGGAAAAATGGAGTTGGATGATTTGCCTGTCGTATATAGTATGTACAAAGACGGATTAGTAAATAAACCTAGTTTTATACCTCCATGGGCAATGAATTTAAATTATTTAATATGTTTCTTAACTTTCTCAGTATTTCTTGAAGATATCAATTATTCTAATGTTTCAAAATATTATGATTCTTTACTCACGGGAGTTAAATAATTACTCTTTCATTAATAACTTAATTTTTTGTTTCATTGCTTCGAATTCATCTTTGTCAAATAATCTAGTTAAAAAAGCAATATTCCCTTTTTTATCAATCACTATGTTCCTAGTGACTCCAGCATTTTTATGAGCAAATTTAGAAAAATGATTTGCTTCTGGGTCTAAAGCTAAAGGATAAGTTATTCCGGTTTGTTTTTTAAATTTTTTAACAACTTCTAAAGGTTCATCCCTATCAATGCCAATAAGCATAAGACCTTCATCTTTAAAGGGTAACCAAACTTCTTTTTCTAGATGTGGCATTTCTTGGATGCAAACAGAGCACCAACTAGCGGTGAATTGAAGAACCACAACCTGTCCTAAAAGTTCAGAGAGATTTATTCTTGTCCCATCAAGCATATTAAACTCTAAATTTGGAGCCTTATCTCCAATTGAAACTTTATACCCTCTAGAATCAACTGCTGGCCTATTAATGATTTCTTTATATGCCTGACTTCCATCCCTGAGGTTTCTATCTTGGCTAGAAAAATCAACTTCATATAATCCAAATTTCATTGAATAACCCTCAGCCCATTCGAAATTATCCATCAGAGACCAGTAAAAGTATCCATTTACAATCAATCCATCTTGCATAGCTTGAAAAAGCGCATACAAATACCTATTGATAAATAGTTTTCTTCTATCATCTTTATCATCTGCAATGCCATTTTCAGTTACGATGACAGGAATTTCTAATTTACTTATCGTATTCAAAGCTTTGTAAAAACCTTCCGGGTAGATGGAATAGGGCATATCTGTTTGTATGTCTTGCTTTCTTTTTTCAAAAGTGAATGGTTCGTTAGGATTTAAATGGCCTTTTACGTGCCACCTTGAGTAATAATTTAAACCAATAAAATCTAAAGCTTTAATCGCTTTAGTATTTGTGTAAGATAGATCTGCCATACCTGGTAGATAAAATCTGAATTCTCCTTTCAATAATAGATCTATTGTGCTATTTGTGAATATATCATTTAAGATCTTGCTAAAATACCAATCTAAAACATGCCATCTCCGTAGTGGATCAAACTGAGTGATATTTTTTACAAGACCAATTTGTGATTGATCTCCATTTTTTAATGATTTTAAAAGGTGGTACACCTCTGTGTGAGCATACAAAAGATTCTTCATCACCTCGCCAGCTAGTAAGGGATCCTTTTTGCCTGGTGGAAATACACCATTAAAATAACCTTGTGATACATAAACTGCTGGCTCATTTATCGTACACCAGTACTTTACAATGTCCGATAATTCGTTAAATATTAGCTCCGAAAATTCTAAAAAGTATTTAATATTTTCTTCCTTTTCAAAACCACCCAGGTCCTCAAACCATAAAGGATGTGTAAAATGATGTAGAGTAACCACAGGAACTAACCCTGAATCAATTAGGGCTATACAAACTTCGCGGTAATGATCTATGGCATCTTGATCTATCTTATTAATAGTTGGCATTATTTTACTCCATTCAACAGAGAATCTGTAAGCATTAACGCCAATATTTTTCATTAGATTAATATCTTGTTTATAAAGATTCCAGTGGTCTGCAGCATCACCTGACTTATCACTATTATGTATTCTAGATTTACCATTTTGATCAAACGAATGTTCCCATCTATACCAGTTGTTATTTGTATTGAATCCTTCCACTTGATGCGCAGCAGTGGCTGTTCCCCAAATAAAATTCTTAGGAAAATACATGTCTTTGGTATTTATATTTTCCCAGTCCCACTCAACATCTGGGTACTTATCATTTAAATAAATTATGGATCCAACCCAAACAGTACCCAAAAGTAAAACAAGAATTTTAAATATTTTTTTAATGTTCAAATTTCAAACCCGTTTTCTTCCATCCAACTATCATTTGGAAATTTCGTCATATAGTTTCGAATCCCATCAGCGAGTATAACTAAACAGTTCTGACCATTTTTAAGCTTTGATGCCGCTTTCAATGCTGCAACCATCGTAGCTCCGCATGAGCCTCCACATAATAAACCTTCTTCTTTAATTAATCGTCGAGCCATAATGAAAGATTCTTCATCTTTTGTTTTAATATATTCATCAATTAAAGAATTATCTAATACATCTGGAATAAAGTCATATCCAATTCCTTCAACTAAATATGAGCTTACTTTGTCGCCACCTCCTAAAATAGAGCCTTCGGGGTCAGCTCCTATAATTTTGATTTTGGGCATTTCTTCTTTTAACCTTTTCGCAATTCCGGTGATTGTTCCTCCTGTACCAACAGATATAACAACCATGTCTAAATTATTATTAAAGTCTTTAATTATTTCTTCAGCGGTACCATAATAATGAGCTTCAGGATTTGATGGATTTGAATATTGATCTAGAATATGGGAGTTTTCTATTTCTTTATTTAATTTTTTTGCCACAGAAATATGACTCTCTGGATCGCTTGATTTAGCTTCGGTTGGAGTTCTAATAATTTCAGCACCCAATGCCTCGAGAGCTATCTGTTTTTCTTTACTCATTTTTTCTGGCATCGTAATAATACATTTATATCCCTTAACCGCAGCTGCTAATGCTATACCTTGGCCAGTATTCCCTGATGTTGGTTCGATAAGTGTATCTCCAGGTTTAATTCTTCCAGAAAGTTCAGCTTCTTTTACCATATTCCATCCTATTCTATCTTTCACTGATCCGCCTGGATTAAAGAATTCACACTTAGCAAAAACATTGCAATCTAGATTCTTTGCAATTTTATTTATTTTGACTACCGGGGTGTTGCCAATGGTGCTTAAAATATTTTCATGTATCATTTGTTTATGTTAATTAGTTAAAATTGTGTTCTATATTATTAAATAGTCTATGCAATATAAATGTGTTATTTCGTAAATATGCACAATAAAAAATGATAAACCAATCTCATAAATTATCCGGTCCATTTTTAATTGATCTAAAAAATAGGTTCAGGCAAATAGCTGGAAGTGATAATAAAATCGATAGGAAAGAATTTAAGAACGGCCTATTAATTGATAATGATCAAATTAAAAATCGAATCTTTGACATTTTTGATACTGATCAAAATAATTTTTTGGATATTAGAGAATTTATTGATGGTATTGAAAGATTGATTAATGGAACCACTTACGAAAAAATTAAGTTTGCTTTTCAAGTTCATGACATTGATGGAAGTGGAGATATTGATAAGCTTGAGTTAGAAATTTTAGTAAAAAACATTTTAATTGAAAATAATTTAGATTTTGACGCTAATCAAATATCTCTAATCGTAAGTGATTTATTCAAAAAAGTCGACATTGATGGAAATGGCAAGATTGATTTTGATGAGTTTTTAAAATTAGTAGAGGAGTATCCTGATTTTTTAAAAAGCCTAGCTGTAAATCCTTTGTCATGGTTTTATGAAAAAGATCAAAGTAAAGATGGAGCTGCTGTTAAAAAATATAAATCGTCAGGAAAAGTTCAAATTGAAGGTTTGAGTCTAATACAATGGCTTCTAGTCCCGAGGTTAATTTATCTGTTCAATATAATTGTTAAGCGAAATTCAAATATTAAACCTATTCCAATAAAATCCGTAAAAATATTGCCTGAAAAAAATGTGTCATTTTCTTTTGAAAAACCTAAATGGTTACAAAGTAATCCTGGTGATTATGTTTATGTTAATTGTCCTTGGGTCTCAAAGTTTCAGTGGTTTCCTTTTAACTTAATGACATCTACAAAAAATAAAATTGCCTACTTGAATATTAAAGCTAGCGGTGCCTGGTCAGAAAAAGTATATGATAAAACTATAGCAAAATTAAATGATAGTAGCTTAGAAAAATTAAACATAAGAATAGATGGTCCATATGGATCATCTAGTAATGAAATTTTAAATTCTAAAAATATCATTCTTATTGCAGCTGGTGCAGGAATAGCAAAATTTGCTTCTATCCTCCAGGATATTGCTTTTAAAATTAAAGATAATATCGTGAAATCTGACCTTGAATCAGTTCATTTTATATGGCTGTGTGATGACAGCTTTTATGTTGAGTGGTTTAAAAAATTATTGCGAGAGCTTGATAACGAATATGAATCTATTAATTTTAACTATGATATTTATTTTACGAAAAGAAATGCAGCTTCTTTACCAAAAGACATGCTTTATATTTCTAAAGATCTTGTTAATAACGAGTACGATATTGACCTATTAGATGGCTTAGGAAAACACAATCACATTTGTTCAACAATATGGTATGATAAGTTTAAAAAT
>JAYPIC010000064.1:0-9916 GCA_038127595.1 bacterium
ATGTATTTATATTTATTTTTCTTTGATTGATTATAGTTGAGTGCAACAAAATTAATTGTGATTGATTTCACTTTGTGATTTATCTCAAGGCCATTACTGAAATCATTAGTATTTATATTTAAATAGTCATTTTCTATAGATCCGTCAAAATATGTTTTTTTAACGTTTGTAATTAAACATGGGGGTTTATAATCATTTAATTTTATATCATCTGGCGTTATTATCGTTATACCATTAGGTCCACCAAAAAAAAGTTTACCCATATCATTTTTTGAAACACTGCCCCTAAAAAAATCTAAATCTGATATCCCATCTAGTAAATTAAAATTCAAGACTCCGTTCGTTTGAGAATTAATTAATGAAATACCGTTTTTTGAACTTATCCATAGATTTCCATCTTTGCTTTTCTCAATGGCGGTTATATAATTTGATGGAAGTCCATCTTCAATGAACAAATGATGAAATTTATTTGACTTAATATCAAGTTTATTTAGTCCGCCGTTTGTAGTACCAAACCAAATGAATTTATCATCGGATTGTAAATAAGAGGTTATTTTTGATGAGGATATACCATTTTTTTCTTCTTTATCAAATTTGTGGTGTTCAAATCTGATTTTTTGATTATTAAATATTGAACGTGTCTGACTTTGTTGAGCTTTATAAACACCATTTGAGATTGTAGTAAACCAAATATTTTTATAAGTATCTTTAAAAACAAATCTTATCGGCGAGGGCATTGAATAATTAATTATTGATTCATCTTGTAAAGATAAGATAGAAACACCTTTGCGTGTACTAATCCATGCGTAATTATCATCATCAAAATAAATGTCAAAAACCACATTATCTGCTATTTTTCTTTTTTTATTTTTTGTTTTTGCATTATACCTATCAATAGTTCTTTTTTCAATGTCAATATTTAATAGACCATTTGTACTTCCTACCCAAAGTGAATTGTTATTTTGAAAATGTATGTCAGTTATTTGTGATGTGCCTAATTCAGATTTTGGAAAATGATCATAACGAATCCCTTCAACTGATAGGTACTCAAGTCCATGATCTGTAGCTACCCAAAGAAAATTATCTTCAGCAGATTCAATTGCATATATCTTTGAGCGTAATAATCCCCAATCATTTTCTGAATCATATTTGACAGAAGAAAATTTTGAAGAAAAATTTGAATTCATACTTAGTCCTGCATTAGCTGTGCCAAACCAGACATTCCCAGCTTTATCTTCAATAAAAGTTGTTATGTTATTGCCAGGAATAGAAGTCTGATCTGTTTCGTCATGTAAAAGGTTAACGTATATAGTATCCAATGAATTTTTTTCATTTGGAATAAATGATATGTTATTGATACCACCATAATTGTTTGTAGTAAACCAAACTCTGTTGGATTTATCAGCTAATATCAGATTTTTGATATCGTTTTCAACAATGCTATTTGCAAATAATGTTACTTGGATATTTTTAAATGAATTAGAATTAAGGTTTAATATTGAAATTCCATTTTTAGTTGAAATCCATATTTCATTCTTTTTTTTGGAATATTCAATATCTCTAATATCATCATTTACTAAGGAACTAGTTTTTTCCTTAAATACTTGAGGTTTTAGTTTTGGATCATACGGTAGTTTTATTAATCCATTTTTACCTCCGATCCACAATGTATTATCTATTTCAATGATGTCTGTGACAAATGAAATTTCAATAGTTGAATTATTAGAATTAAGCATAGATCTTAATGTATCACTATCAAAATCATACCTATATAAATTCGAGAATGTACTTATAAGTATTTCGTTACTATAGGTACTGTAGATATTAGAGAATGAATTTATTTCTAGGTTGTCACCGCAACTAATACATTTTACTTCATTTAATGCTTGTTCATACTTATATATACCATCAGAATTTTTAAACCATATATCCCCGTTTTTATCGTTAAAAATCTTTTCTATGTCTTTCAGGTTATATTTAGTATTTGTAATTCGTTCAAACTTTCTAGTCCTAGTATCTAGTTTTGATAGTCCAAGTTCTGTTCCAACCCAAATATCGCCATAATCATCCTGGCATATACTTTTTATGTTGTTCCCAAAAATTGTAGTCTCATTGAAAACATTCATTTTATAATTAAAAAAAGTAAGTCCATCAAAAAGTCCTAACCCATTTTCAGTACCAATGTAAAGAAAGCCTTTATCATCCTCAAATATCACATTAATTGTACTTTCTGATAGGCCATCCACTACTGTATAGTTTTTAAAATCATACTCATTTGAATAAGCAGTATAGATCAAAGAAAGAATTGCTAGTAAATACTTTATGAATCGCATAGTTAATTGAATATGTTATTATGATATGACTTCATGATACCTGATAAATTAAAATGCACTACAAAATAAAGTAGCATTAATTATAATGGTGTAAAAATTAGCCTGGGTTAAGAAATAGCCATACTAGTGAGTATAGTTTTGACTTAACACGTATAATTACTGTAAAGTTTGAAAATTCAAAATTAAAAAAACAGTATGCATTTGGATTTATTAACAATAGTTAATAAATGCAAACAGCATAATAATTTGGTTTGATAACTGGTTTAGATTAATCAATATTGTTTTTCTGTTATGAATGGAAAATAAGCGTTTTGAACTATTTATCATCGCTTAATTATAAAATAAAAGGAGCATGTATAATGAAACATCTAATAATACTACTATTAATGATCAATACAGCATTTTCATCAGTCACGTTGACGATTGAATCTCTAACTACTGCAAATGAGTATGGCACAACCTACTCAGGTTCTGAGTATTTGCTAGGGACGTTAGAAATTGGCATTTCTACTGATGATGATATAATGGGCATAGTAATGGGTGTAGATTCTTATTATTCTTATAGCAATGGGTTACCTTATGGGGGCTTAGTAGAAGAGCTTGATTGGTTCATGTCCTCTATATCTGGGAATACAATTACCGGATATCATTATATGTTTCCTCAAGAATATTTCATACCTGCAGGGACCACAAATGAAACATTAATGTATTTACCCATTATGATTTTTTTAGACTATGATGAAGAGTTTTGTATTGCAAACCCAAATTTTACAGATCTTGAAGGAAATTCATTAGTTGTTAATCTAGGTGAGGAATCATGTATTTCTATTGATGAGCTTGAAGGTTTTGATTCAAATGATATTAGTTCAAATACATTAACTTTTCAGGTAATTGATTCATATACAGGGGAAGGCATTGAAGGCGCAATTGGTGAAGTATGGGCTTTTAGCAATAATAATTGGGGTATGGATGAATTCAACTTTATAACAAACGATTCTGGCTATGCATTCATTGACGATTTTCCTAACGGTCTTGGATCTTTATCATTGTGGAGTGAAGGATATTTCCCAGCTTATCTAGAGTTTACATTTACTGATTCAGGATTTTTATCGATATCGATGGAGCCTACTGGCTTTACAGATGGTGATACAGATACATTAGTTATGCAGTTTATTGATTCTAATACTGGACAAGGTATTGAAGGCGTTGATATAAGTCTTTATACACCTAGCATGAATGTAGATGGTTGCTCGAATGGCCCTTGTACTATTTATGCAACGACAAATGAATTGGGATATGCCGTAATCGAGAATTTTCCACTAGGGTATGGATGGATGGAGGCATATGCTTCAGGCTATAATGCGATCATTACCCAATTTACCTTCTCTGGAGCGGAGGAACTTTCATTTTCGATGGACTCCTATGGAGACTTTGATGGTGAGACAGAAACTCTAGTTGTTCAAGTTATAGATTCAAACACGGGAACAGGAATTGATGGTGCTTCAGGAACCATTTGGAGCTTCAATGGTAATAATAGTTATTGGGATGAAGAGATAATTTTCTCCTTTAGCACAAATGAAGAAGGGTATGCGAGTATTGAAAATTTTCCATTAGGCTATGGTTTTGCGGAAATAATGGCTCAAGATTATCTGCCAGGTTATTTACAGTTTGAATTTACAGGTACTGAACAACTTACTATCAGTCTTAGCCCAAGTGATGATGTAGGGAATAACTTTGAATCTTTAGTTTTCCAATTCATTGATGCTGAAAATGGCGAAGCCCTAGAAAATGTATTTGGTTATGCAATGAACACTAGTAATAATGGAATGTCTTCAGTTGCATTTGATTTTGTTTCTGATGCTTTTGGTTTTGCTTCTGTAGATTTTCCTGTAGGTAATGGAGTAGTCGAGGCTTACAAGGAGGGATACCAATATGCAAATTTACAATTTGAGTTTACAGGTAATGAGATAATCACAGTTGAAATGTATAATCTAAATCAAATTTCAGCATCCATTACTGGGACAGTAAACTACGAGCTTGAATCAAACAGCTTTCTGACGCCATTTATTTTTGCAATGCCAGCTGATACCTCCTTGAGTTCTTATGGCGCATCAGTAGCGGTAGATGGTACTGGTAGTTACGAACTCCAACTAATACCTGGAGAGTACATTGTTGGATCATTTTATTTTACGAACCCGAATTCTGATTGGAATGAAAATGGTAGTGAAGATTCTAATGATATGGGTTTCCAATTACAATTTTTTGAAAACTCACTTACTTTAGAGAGCGCTACTATTATTCAACTTAACGAAAATGAAATCATAGACAATATAAACTTTGATTTTATATCCAGTGAGTTTATGGCATTCAATGGTCAAGCAGGGAATATAGTAATGGGAGAGGTAACCAGCGATAATGGCACTAACATGGAGGGCACTTTTCTATCAATAGTTGATGTAGAAGGAAACATACTATCTGAACAAACGATTGGTCAGGATCAAAGTTTTACTATCACAGGGTTAGCACAAAATGAAGACTATACTTTAATAGCGAGTCACGGTGAATACGGCATCATTGAAAAATCATTTACTTCAAATTCTATGGTTCACACAGAAAACATAGAGTTTAACTTAGGTGCTTTATCCTCTGATGATGAAAATTTAGGCTTTCCAAATTCGTTCAGTGTAAATCAAAACTTCCCTAACCCATTTAATCCTGTTACGACTCTCGAGTACTCGATACCAGAAAATATGGTAGTACAAGTTACTATTTACGATAATATGGGTAGGCTTGTGAAAAATTTATTTAATGCAAGTCAAAGAGCAGGTACAAATAGAATTCAGTGGAATGCAACGGATAACATGAATCAACCAGTTCCTACTGGCATGTATATTTATCGAATACAAGCTGGGAATCAGGTTGAGACAAACAAAATGATTTATTTGAAATAAATTAGCAACAGGTTCTTTCAAAAAGTTTCATGACGTTTTACTATTTGAGAGAACCTGTTAGATAACATTTCTTATCTGTTCAAACGTTTTTTGGGCAGAGACTACTGCGCCATCAGCTTGGCCAACAGAGAATGAATCTCCGCAAAGAGCAAGCATATTCTCCTCATTAAAATAGTTTGATACATTATTTTGATCTTCCGTGAATGCATATTTCCAATAATGAAGGTTGTAAAAAGAAAAGTTTTTAAACCCAGATTCTTTAAGATGTCTATTAATTAATTCATGTTTTTTATTATCTTCTATGTTTAACAGGGTATTGGAGATCTCTTCATTTACATTTACAGTGAATATATTTTGATCTATTGATATACCTTTAAGAAAATTATTGCAAATCCAAGGAGCAAAACCATTTCTTAGAACTGGTTTAGAGCTAATAGCATCCATATTTTGGAAAGTGATCGTATAAAAACTTTTATAGGTAGCAGTTGGCAAATCAGGTATTGCTAGATCGCTTACTTTTAGTAATTCGCTAACTTGATTTATAGGCATTGTCAAGACCAGCATTTTAGATTTTAGAATAAAAGAATTAGTTTTTATTTCCCATTGATTTGAGGTCTTTTTTATGGAGAAAACTTTTTGGTTTAATAATGTACTCACTCCTAAGCTTAAATATTGCGGTATTTTATTCATGCCATATGGAGCAATAAACGCTTCATCATCCTGGAGTACATTTGATTTTTTAATAAGGTTTTTATTTTTTAGGCTCTGAATTAATTCAGATAATTCTTTAGTCTTTGGCTTCAAATATTGGCATCCATAATCTGCAATGCCTCTGCCGACAGGTTTTGTTGAAAATCGACCACCGATACCTTTACTTTTTTCGATGATTAAGGTATTTAACCCTAGTTCCTTAACCTTTCTAGATAAATAGCTACCGCTTAAGCCAGCTCCAACAATGATGACATCAAAATACATATCGTTCTATCTTATTTCTTTATGCCTATATAATTCAAAAGGTATTTGATCTGTTTACAAAAAGTTGCTTGAATAGATTTACTAGAAAATTCTAAAATGGTCAATCATTGGATGTAAGTTTTATAAATGAATCCTCTTGTTAATAATGTCTAGATATAAACTATGTGATATATGTAAAGAAGAATACAACACCATGTATAGAATTATAATTGATAATTCAAAAAAATGGATATTTTCATGCAAACCCTGCCTTGAGATACATAAACCTGGTAATACGCATTACAAATATGGTGGCACTTGGAAAAAATGAGTATTTATGAGCACTAGAAATCAAAATCGATCATCAAAAATTTCTGTTCTTAGTGATGGTAGAGGGATCATTAAATATTATGGTGAAGATATATTTATTGCCAAGAATCATCTAAATGGCGCATTTGATAAAGATGAAGTTCATTTTTCTATTCAAAAGGTAAGGTATGCTCCTTACAAAAAAGCTAAAGTTTTAAAAGTCATTAAAAGAAATACTAGCACGTTCATTGGAAGGATATATCATAAAAATAAGCAAGTATTTGTAAATGTATCTACCCATCAACCAAAAGATATAAAATTAAACGATCATGATGAAGTCTTAGAGGATTTTACTGTAGTAGAGGTTTGCATAACGAATTGGAATGAACGAGGTCCAACTGCTCATGGAGAGCTAAGCAAAATTATCTCATTGCCTGATAATCCATTAGCAGATCATCTATATGTAGTGAATAAGTATTTGGGACATAGGTTCTCATATGAGAAACATTCAAAAATTAAGGTTGGTGATTTAGAAAGAATTATTTTAAATGATAAAAAGCGAGAGGATTTAACTAAGCTTGATACATTTAGTATCGATCCTGATGACGCACAAGACTTTGACGATGCTATATCCATAAGATTTAATGAGGGAGTTTATGAACTAAAAGTGCATATTGCTGATGTATCATCGTTCGTAAAGCCTGATTCTGATTTAGATAATGCAGCTTTACAAAATAGTAACTCTTATTATTTTCCTGAAAAATCCTATCATATGCTTCCTTCAGAATTAGCAACAAAATATTGTTCATTAGTCCCCGGAGAAAACAGGCTAGCAGTTTCATTGTGTTTTAAGTTAAATAGTTCTGGAAAAATTCTGAAAGAAAGAGCATGTTTAAGTATTATAAAAAATAAACACAGACTTACCTACAATGAGGTTAATGATATATTAATTAATCCTCAAAAAACGAATCTGGAACAAAATATCTTTTTACTTTATAAGCTTCATAAAATTTTAAAAAAGAATAGGTTAAAAGATGGAGCCTTAGACCTTGTAAGTACTGAGAGCATCTTTAGTTTTGACTTGGTTGGTACTCCTCTTGAAATAAAGGAAAAAAAACAAGAGGATTCGCATGCGATGGTTGAAGAATGCATGCTTCTAGCTAATAAATATGCAGCAAAATTATTAGGCTCTAAAGGCTATCCGATTTATCGTAATCATGATATGCCCAGCAGAAGATCTTTTTTAAAGATAGAAGCTTTGATTAGCGCATTTACAGATAGACCGAGGAGCTTTAATGATTTTATCTTATCATTTAATTCTCCAAATAAACGCAAGATATTTTCCAGATTAATATTGAAAAAATTAAAAAGAGCGGAATATAGTTTGATTAATATTGGGCACTACGGGTTGGCATTTGATAATTATGTACATTTTACATCTCCTATAAGAAGGTATGCTGATCTAGTATGTCATAGATTATTAAAAAATATTTTGAAAAATAATGTTTCTAAAAGAATTGATTCATTAGATGATATTGTAAATAGAATTAACGAAAATGAGCAAAAAGCAAAAAACGCAGAAAATGAATATAATAGACTAAAAAAGATTAAATATTTACAATCTAAAAAAGATAAAATATTTCAATGTACCATAGAAGGGTTTTCAAAAAAAATGATTCATCTAAATATCAATGAAGTAGATTTTACCGCTTTTATTTACAAATCACATCTGAAGCCAGACCGCTATCGTGTCGCGAGAAATAAGCATGCTCTGGTTGGTCAATTTTCAAAAAAAGTTTTCAGAGTTGGTGACAATCTGAAAGCAGGAGTTGAAGATATAGATATATTAAATCAGGAAGTTTTTTTGTACATATGTTAACTACCTAAGATAATTAATCTTAGATCGTCTAAACAACGTAGTTAATTATCCAAATGTAAAATAATATTACAACTGACAGAAAACTGAGTTTGTAAAGAGGGTGTAGGTCTAGGAATCTTTTGAGAAATGTTTTTTCCATTCTTCTTTTGACATTAGTTTAGTGTTATTTTCAATATGCCTCGGTGAATATGGGCACATGAAGCACCCATTTCCGCAGCAATATCCTCTTTCAGTGAGAAATTCTTTTGAAAGCATAATCTTTTATTTATTAATATTTGTAAAATACAACTAAAATTTTACAAATCATAATAATTGGCCCTTTTCTTTAAATCTTTTCCCCACCTTTCAAGTTCAATTATAATAGTTTTTAACTCTTCATTTGATTTTTCATTATTTTCAAGTTTTCTAGTTAAATAACTTTTCAGCTTCTTAAATAGTTGAATTTTTTCTAGGAAAGTAATATCTCGATTATTCATCTGGAGGATTTATCCTTTTTTTGTAAAGATTAAAAATAAATTAGACAAATTGTACGTCCATTCATGAAAATCTTTCAATTCAAATAGTGGAGTTTTTATGAGTAAAAAAACATTTAGTAAAATTGTTAGTGAATCTGCAAAAAATCTTGATGTCATTAACTCTGATCAATTAAATGATCTTATGAAGGAGGATGATAACCTTGTCATTTTAGATGTCAGTGATAAGGAAACAGTTGAGGAGAGAGGATTTGTTCCTGGTGCAGTGAATATTTCTCTGGGTACATTGTATCATAAAGCAGATTCTGAAGTGTCAGACGATTACAAAGATGAAAGAATACAGGATAGAGATAAAAAAGTTGTAATGACATGTAGTATTGGTGCTTGTGCAGCAATTGGAGGCAAGCTTTTAAAAGATATGGGTTTTAAGGATGTTGTACTTCTTGAAGGTGGGGTCGAAGCTTGGAAGAAATCTGGCTATGACATTGAAAAATAGGCATTAGACATCTTTTGATCATTATATTTTAATTTAAGATGCCAGAGGGTCCAGAGACCAAAAGAATGGCTGATGATATATCGAGAACAGTTAAACAAAAAGAAATATCGTCGCTCAAATTTTTACATCCTTCTTTGAAAAGTCTTAATTCCAAAAATGGAATTTTGGTTGATGATGTTACATCGGCCGGAAAGTCCATTATAATTAGATTAAATACAGGTCAAAGTATTGTAACTCACAATCAGCTTTACGGCAAGTGGACCATAAATTATCTAACCACTAAAATAAAGCATAATAGACAACTTAGAATAGAAATTGTGTCTGGCAAAAAGGTAGCAAGGTTATGGTCAGCCACTGATATTGTGCTTTTAAATTCCAAAGATGAGAACAAGCATCATTATTTAAAAAACCTTGGTCCTGATATTTTATCTGATAGCACAGTAGAAGAAACTGTGTCTGAAAGATTGTGTTCAAAATCATATAAAAACAGAAATCTTGGAGGTTTATTATTAAATCAACAT
>JAYPIC010000065.1:0-9909 GCA_038127595.1 bacterium
CGCAAGGCGGTGGAGATGACGCTAAGATAGGATCTCTAGGACCAAGAACTGCTATTCCACAACCGTAATTAAAATAATTCGCAACCAGGAGTATATGATGAAAACAATAAACAAAAATGGTTTTACATTAATTGAGCTGATTATGGTAATAATTATAGTTGGAATTCTTGCAGCAGTTTCAATTCCAAGATTTGCTGTGGTTATTAGGCAGGGTGAGGCAGCTTCAGAGCAAGGAGTTATCACTCAGATTGTAGATGGGCTAGAAACATGGGGCATGGAAGAATTCATGGATACAGGTATCAAAGCTTGGCCAGATAATCCTTTTGAAGTATTAGCTACAATTTCGTTTGATTATGATGCTAATAATACAGATATGACCAGTTTAACTGGTGGTGATTGGATTTTCACTGGAGATACAGAACTAACCTATGATAATATTTCGTTAGGTAATGCTATAGTCCATAGAAGAGTTGAAGACACACTTGCTGTATGGATTTATGACCCTACTAAAGGGTTAATTAGTCATGGTGACACGCCATATCTACCTTTCGCAAAAATATTTAAAGGCGACCTAGCTCAATAATTATTAATTCAAGAAAAGGAAATTTTTATGAAGAAAAAATTTAACAAAGGATTTACATTGATTGAGTTGATCATTGTTATGGTCATCTTAGGAATCATGGCTGCTGTAGCAGTGCCAAGATATTTAGATAGCATATCTAATGCAGAAGAATCTGCGGAAAATGCTGTTATAAACAGCATTAGAGCAGGTCTTAAACAATATGCTAATAACAAACTTTACTCTGAGGGTAGAGCAATCTGGCCAAATAACCCTTTTGATGCACTATCTGAAAAACCTGCTGGTTATGATGCTTCAGACAACGGTAATGAATCTGGAGTAGGCCAACTAGATGGAATTGCAGATAGTGATGGTGAATGGACTTTTGATTTTAATAGTTCCAGGATTACACATCAACGTGCTGATAATTCTAGATACTATTGGGATTATGATAAAGGCGTTCAGACCGGTGATCAAGCTGCTATTGGCTCATTAGGTAGTAGACAAGAACTCTAAAAACAATTTAAAAACTAAAGGTAATATCATGAAAAAAGATTTTAAAAACGGATTTACGCTAATAGAATTAGTAATCATTATGGTTATTCTTGGCGTTCTAGCAGCAGTTGCTATTCCAAGAATAGGCAATACCATAGATTCTTCTGAAGTTTCTGCTGAAGAGGCTGTAATTGGTAGTATACGTTCTGCACTTGAGGTGTATGCAATGGATCAAGTTGTAATGAATTCTAATAAAAGTTATCCACCTAATCCCTTTGATGCTCTAGATAGCAAAAGTAGAAATGAATTACTGGGTGGTAGCTGGTCCTACAGTGGTTCCGTAATTTTTCATGTAAGAAATGATGGTACAACTACCCAGTGGTTATACGAGCAAGACACAATGAATCCAAATTATGGAGCAATCATTTATCAGGGCAATGGATAATATTGAACCCATAGATAATTTGAAATAATGAACATACTGGAAAGATAAACGAAGAATGAAAAAGATAATAAACGAAGGTTTCACGCTCATAGAATTAGTGATTATTATGGTAATTCTTGGCGTGCTAGCAGCCATTGCAGTACCAAGGATGGGTAATACTATAGCATCATCAGAAGAGGCAGCAGAAAATGCTATTTTAGCATCATTAAAATCTGCCGTAGAAGTATACGCAATGGATCAAGTTGTAAGCAATTCCAATAAAAGCTATCCTTTCAATCCTTTTGATGAGCTTGATAAAGCTCCTGAAGGTTATACTGGGATTGGTATTCCAGACTTTGATGGTGAATGGGTTTTCACATCTGATAGTCATGTAGCTCATCAAAGAAATGACAATTCTCGCTTCAAATGGTATTACAATTCACAAACAGGCGAGTTCGGAAATAGGACTAATTACTAAATTGAATCTATTTAAATATGAAAAATACACTACAAACAGAAAGTTTAACTATGTACGCATCTAGAAAATTGCGCGAAGGGTTTACGCTAATTGAACTAATTATTGTGATAGTAATCTTAGGGATCTTGGCTGCCGTAGCTGTACCTAGGATGGGAAATATTATATCTCAATCAGCTGAATCTGCTGAAGAGGCTATTCTTGCGCAGTTAGAGTCTGCTGCTGAAATAAAAGCACTTGATAATGTTTTATTAACAGGATATAAAACATACCCCTCTAACCCTTTTACCGAATTAGAGAAAACTCCTTCTGGCTATACAAATGGTACTGATTCAGGGCTTGATGATGCATGGTGGTTTTTATCAAATAAAGTTTATCATAGAAGAAATGGCAATATCTATTATTGGGACTACAACCCAGCTAATGGTGAAATCAATTAATAATTAAAAAAGTGAGGCAATAAAATGCAACATATGAAAGATAAAAACGGTTTTACTATAATTGAATTAATTATGGTAATGATCATCATTGGAGTCCTAGCAGCAGTTGCTATTCCAAGATTCCAAGATATAGTTATTGAAAGTGAAGTAGCGGTAGAGCAGCGCATCATTCAAACTATTTCTGATGGGTTAGAAACTTATGCCAGAGAAAAATATGTTTCAAATGGCGTTCGCTCATGGCCAGAAAATCCATTTGTAGCGCTATCAAAATTACCGCCAGATTATGACTCTGATCTATTTGTTTTATCTGCAATGAAAGATAGAGATTGGATTTTTACTGGCGACGGTAACAACGAAGCGTATAATAATACTATTGCTCATTTAAGAAAATCAGATAGTATAGCTACTTGGTCATATGACCCATCTACAGGGGCTATTGGATACAATGGGGCTCCTTTTGCTCCTTTAAGCGTGGTCCATAGGGTCAATGAAACAGGTGGAAACTAAAAATAATAGAGGAATTTCAACATGAAGAACTATAATAAAGGTTTTACGCTAATTGAATTAATCATGGTTATGATAATTCTAGGCATCTTATCTGCAGTAGCAATTCCAAGATATCTAGAAACCATCCAAAAATCGGAAGTATCATCTGAGGATGCTGTAATAGATCGGATATGTGTTGCACTTGAAAATTATGCCCAACACAAGATGCTTACAGAAGGAAGACGTTATTGGCCAGAAAATCCTTTTGAAGCTTTAGAAACAGTTCCACAGACTTATTCTGATGAGGGTAATGATGCAGATGTTGATAACGAATGGACTTTTGTAAACTTTTATACTGCAGATGAAAATGCTGAAATATCTGGTAGAATAACACATCAAAGAGCAGATAATACCAGATGGCAATGGACATACAATGCTGGTATAAATCATGGAACTGACAATGATGTGACAGGTATTGTATACAAAAGAAGCGAGCTTGGTACAGAGGGATCTGAAGTACGTTTTCAATAATTAACTTTAAAAAAAATTGAAATTCATACATAAGGCTTCGCTGATTATGGCGGAGCCTTTGTAATTTTAGGAGAATATGGTGTTAAAAAAAATTAAATCAAACGCCGGAGTAACAATGGTAGAGCTAGTAATTGTACTAGCTATAATGGGCATTTTATCTGTCACAGTGATTCCAATGTACAGCCAGATGCAGGCAAAGTCTCAAGCCACCAGAAATAGGGCCAACATGGAAATTATTAAAGATGCTTTTCTCAATCATTTTTATCATACATACTCTATGGGCACACCAAGTGTCCCTACACCCCCCGATAGTTTAATGACCGATGAATGGTGTAATTCACCAATGGATTCTACTAGAGGGACCAAAACGCCAAATGATTTGTTTGGGTCTGGCGAAGTACCAAAAAACTCAAATAATGTTCCATTTTTATACAGAAGCTGGATTGAAACAAAAAGTGATGGAAGACAAGATAGAATAATTATGATAAAAGATACTGACCCTGACAGCCCATCATATGGAGAAGACGAAACTGTTATAATCTAATAATTATTTTTTTATTCAAGCCTTAAATTCAATTAGGGTATGAGAAAAATAAAACATATCAAAAAAATTTCTAAATGCAAAGCTGAAGGATTTTCTCTAATTGAGCTTATCATTATTATGACGATACTTGGTATAATGATAGCAGCATCAACAACTAGGATTAGAGATATTACTTTAAATGCTAGAATCAGCGCAGCTATGAACCAAATCACTACAGATATAGATCAGGCAAAAACAATTTCAATGGGCCTGAGAAAACAAATTAAAATAGTTTTTGATCATAACAATGAAACATATACGATTTATCAAAATGGAATTCTTTACAACGATTTTCCTGGTAGCGATAATGGAGTAGTGAGTCTTTCAAATGGTAGTAATGATTCTGGAGTGGATATAACTAGCGTAAATATCAATGGGTCAAATACAATAACATTTACAAAATGGGGAGACTGCCTTCAAAGCGGAACTATTATTTTAAACGACACAAGACAGATTCATATTAAAAATCTTACTGGGCATTGGGAAATAATAAACTCATGATTAATAAAACAACCTTTAAAGGATTTGCCTTAATTGAAATTGTTGTTGTGACGCTTTTACTTGGAGGCGCTTTTATAGTTTTTATTGAAGCCTTAAACCAAACAAAATTAATGCAGGTAAAATCTGAAATAAAGACAACGCAAACCGTACTTCTAAATAGTAAAATTAATCAGCTGCGTAGTACCCCCTTCTCTTCAATTTTCCCAGTAAATAACTTTATAGAAATTGATAGTAACCCAGGGTATTATTACAAAATAGATATAAAACACACAGATCAAAGTTTTACAACCATTTACGAAAATACAGCGACAGATTTTAAATTAATAACGGTTGAAATAAGACATGGCCTAGAAGAAGAAATGGTAAAAATTCTTAGCGATACTTTTGTTATCTCAAATCTTATGTAATTAAATGTATATTAATAAAAAAATAAAAAAAACCTCAAATGGCTTTACCCTTATTGAATTGATTTTAACTGTGATTGCTATTGGTATCTTTGGAAGTATAACTGCAAGTATCCTTGGTAACGCCTCAAAAATTTATAAAGAAACATTAAACAAGCAAAAATTTGTATCAGAGGCTAGACATACTTTTTCTCGTTTAAATAGAGATTTAAACCTCCAAACATGGCCAAATAATGATGATATTAGTAGTTCTAAATCTATTAATATAAAAGGCGCTAATAATTGGCAATTGCAATACAATATTCAAAGTAATAACTATCTTGAATTAAACTTAATTCAACACTCTAATATTGACCCAACTTCTCAAATACTATCAAAAATAATTCACTATCCATCATCTAACATATTTTATTATGATGACCAAAATAATACTATAAGTAACAATTCTGAATCAAATAGCGTTAGCCTTGCAAAAATTGGAATATTTTTTAAAAATGAAAAACATGGCTATTCCTTAAACCTAGAGAGTTACTCTTATCCATACAATTTCAAGTTTGGAAGACCAATGGATTATCATGAATAAAAATCATACTATAAATAAAAGTTTCATTCGTTCTTCTGATGATGGAGTTATTTTAATTTCAATGTCAATTGGGATATTTTTAATTATTAGTATTTTCACGTTTTTCCTTATGAGATTAGTGGTGAAAGAACATAACATGTCATTACTTCATAGCCTCGATGTAAAAACTCGAAACCTAGCTCATTCTGCTCTTGAAAGAGGTATTTACCAATTTAATAATAATAGAAATATATCAGAGCAAAATGGGATTTTAAATAATGGGACATATAATATTACCTTCGATGGAATTAATGATGAAAATAATCTGGCATTACCATATTCTCATTTTACAATGCTAAAATCTGAGGCTGATATAAATGACTCTAAACGAATGACACGCATATTTTTATCCTCCTTCCCTCCTGGATTTAATCCGGCTTTCTATGGAGAGAATATTTCAAACAACATCTTCAATGGTAACGGAATCAATGGTGGTTATCTTTTTAAAAAAGATGGTTCTTTATACCATAATAGTAATTTTATTAGTTTTGATGGTATTAAGGAATCAATGCCGTTTTTAGATAATTTTTACGATGATGAAATAAATTGGACCGCAGCTAATGTTGCTGTGAACCATTCAAACCCTGGAATTGCTTCAAATAATTACCTCAAATTTGATGGTAATGATAGAATTGTGATTAATTACATTTACAATGAAACGACAATGGCTCCACAGAACACATACATAAATTTTGATAATATTTACTTTGGTGTTGACTCATACGGCAATCCAAATACTTGGGGGTATGTACCTTCAGGCTACATGGGCTATAATTGGCATAGTAGGATATACGCTGCCAAAGGGAATTGGTATGGAACTGGAGATGGGTATTTCAGAGGAATGTATAGCTCTCCGAACATTATATATAATGCATGGAATGAACAAAATGTATATTTTGAATCATCAGATGGCTCATTATTCAATTTTTTAAACATCCATGGAGCGGCAGCTTGGTCAACAAATAATTGGTTAACAATTAGAGGATATAGAAATGGAGTTCTAGTAGCGACTAGGAGTTTTCAGTTAACTAACAATCAAGGAAGATGGTACAGCTGGTATAATGCTCCTATCTATGATGTGAATAAAATTGAATTTTCAAATTCTGACCAACACTGGTCATTAGATCAAATTATTTTGCAAAAAATGATACCCCAAACAACGACAAACTCAACATTGCCAAAGTATAATGAGCCTAGAAGCATTGCAGCCTGGGTAAAACCTACAAGTAACATAAATTCTTGGGGAGCTATTGTTACTACTGGCACAGGGGATTGTACTGGTAAAATGTTTGGACTAGGAAGAATGAACGGCAAACTTACATTATGGGGAGGATGTAAAGATTGGATTACTAATTTATCTATTCCTTATAATGAATGGTCATTTGTCGCTATTACTTATGATGGTGTTTATGTTAAGGCTTACGTAAATGGTAATTCTCAGCAAACAACAATGAATGGCTTCAATACACAAATCAGTAATCTTTTCATAGGCGCAGAAACTACAAATAATGGGGCATCTTTTAGGAATTATTGGCATGGAGACATCGATGAAGTTGCTATATGGGATGAATCAATTTCTCAATCAGAAATTACAGCATTATACAATCAAGGCTCTGGCCTTAATGCATCCACTAACTCAGGGAATTATACTTCTAGCTCTAATTTGAAAGGATACTGGAAACTAAACGAAGGTGCTGGGACAACTGTTTATGATAATAGTGCGAATGGTAAAAATGGTACCGTTTATGGTGCTACTTGGCAAACTGGTAGTCACTCACAACCTAAACCCAGTCCTTTGGTTCTTAATTCTGGGACTACTATTAATTTAAATGCTCCAGATTGTGGGCCAGATCATACTTCTCTTTGCACAAATAATAAAATAGCAGTAAATCATGATATTATTTTTGAAGATATTGACATTATTGGTACTGGTTATATCATCTCCACTGGCAAAATAGTACTAAGACAAAACACAACTGTAAATGGCGGTATTACATTTATTGCAGACAAGATCGAAATAAATAATAGTTCATTAGGAAATGCATCTTTGTTTAATTCTTCTACTGGTCCAGTAATAATTTATACTGATGATGGCGGTAGTATAACTAATTCAAATAATGTTGCAGGGCTAATTATAAATTATGATTTAAATAATTCAGCAAGCTTTATCATTGATAATTCAAAAGTTTATGGGGCTATTTTAAACTATAGCTCTAATTTTCAGCTGAATAACTATTCTCATGTCTATGGTTCTGTAGTATCCCAATATTTAGTGTCATTAAACAATTTTTCAGAAATTTCTAAAGGAAATTTACCCTCTTTTTATGGAGTGAATAGCGGCTTATCTTCTTCAGTTATTCCAGGAAGTTATTTAGAATACTAAATTAAGTAATGAAATTATATAAAATTCTTCTGTTTTTAGTTTTTCTATTCGTAAATACTGCGAACTCTGAAAAAATAACTATTGAAGGTTCCCATACTTTTACACAACCAAACGATATGGATCTATATAAAGCCATAGATAATTGTTTAAGTCAAGCTTTGATTAATGGAGTCTATAATTACTTGAGCAGCGATAACGATTACAATGAAGAACAAAAAATAAAAATCATGTCTGTGCTAGAAAAAGCTATTAACATGATTGTAATAGATCCATTAATTACATCTCAAGAAATAAATAATAATGTAATTACAATTAGAGCTAAAGCAAATATCAATACCACAATTCTTTATCATATTTTAAATAATTAGCGCAATATCATTGTATCATAAAAGATTCTATGAGCAAAATACTATTATTGTTAATTTTAATAAAATCAAAGCAATTTTAAATAAGATATGATTTATATTACAAGCATTGGAGCCATTTCTATATTTTTTGGCTTACTTCTTTTAATTGCTCCTAACACAATATTATCTATAGAGAGAAGAGCAAATAAAATATACATGACTGATCCAACATTTATGCAGTACAGAGTTCCATTTGGAATAGGTTTATTTATTGCTGCTATTTTCATAATATATTCATTAATTAACGAGTCAACTGAATATTTGATTATAATTGGGATATTAGCTTTGATTTTCAGCCTAATGTTGCTCTTAACACCAAAGGCAATATTCTCGCTGGAAAGGCAAGCAAACAGAGTTTACATGACTGACCCAACATTTATGAAATATCGTGTCCCTTTTGGGATGTTTTTGCTTTTATCAGGAGCATTTATGATATATTCGACTATTGGTTATTTTTAAAATAGAGAAAGTTATTCACTTTGGAATTATTTGAATCAATAGGTCTTAAAGCTGACCCTTTTACCACTTCTCCAAACCCAGATCTATTCTTCCCTGCTAAAGAACATAAACAGTGCCTAGAAGGCCTTGAGCTCGCAATAAGGATGCGAAGAGGCTTGTCTGTTGTTCGAGGAGGAATTGGAACTGGAAAGACAACAATAAGTAGAAAATTAATACAAAATTTCTCTTCAGATGATGATGTTAAATTTGAGTTTTATCCTGTTTTAGATCCAAAATTCGAATCTGAATTAGTTTTGCTCCAACATCTCGTTGACTTATTTGGGATTGAAGAAGAAGCTGGGAAATCAGTAATTGATTGTAGAAATCAAATTGAACATCATTTGATTAAAGCAGGAGTTGAGGATGGCCGCGTTCTTGTGCTTGTTATTGATGAAGGACAGAACCTAAAAGGTGAATTCCTGGACGTATTTAGAACTCTTTTAAATTTTGAAACTGATGATTTTAAACTCTTGCAGCTCGTTATTTTTGGTCAGCCAGAGATGACCTCTATCATTCACGAGTATCCAAACTTTGAGGACAGAATAACATTTAATTTTGAATTAGGTCCATTGGACTTTGAGTCTGTCGAAGGCATCATAAAACACCGTCTAGCTGAGAAAGGTGGTGGCGAAAGAGAATATTTCACAACAAATGCAATTAAAGCTATTCATAATCAGACCCAAGGGTATCCTAGAAAAATCAATAAACTCTGCCATCAGTTATTGTTAAATATGATGAGTGAAAAACAAGAAGTCGTATCCTTAAATATTGTAGAAAACACGATTGGTGGGAAAGTGCCAGATGGATTAATTGAACAAGATGCGCCCCAAGAAGAAAAACCTGTTGAAGAAGAAAAAGAAGAACAGGATGAGAAAAAAGATGTTGCCGTAAACAAATTGTTCGATATTTTACGAAAAGGTGGTAAAAAAGATAGTGGGAGTGGAAAAATTGGCGAAAGCGTTTCCGAAGATGACATTATCGGCGATCTATATGGAGAGTCAGATGAGGATGAGGAGGATGACGAGCTTGAAGAAGAAGTAATCGAAGAAGAAGAATCAAGTAAATGGTACCAACGAAAGAAAAAAAGATTAAAAAGAAGTA
>JAYPIC010000066.1:0-573 GCA_038127595.1 bacterium
GAACGTTAGGGTCCAAAACGGTAAGTTAATCATTGAAGCATTAAAAGAAGATTTTTATGGGTCTAAATACACCAGTTCAAGAATAAAAACAAAAAAGAGCTGGAAATATGGCCGCTTTGAAATAAGAGCAAAGCTCCCTAAAGGTATAGGAACATGGGCTGCTTTTTGGGGACTACCTACTGAATGGAAATATGGTAATTGGCCTAATAGTGGAGAAATAGATGTGTTAGAACATGTAGGTTTTGAAGAGGGGCACATCGTTTCCTCTGTTCATAACATTGCACATCATGGCGACCTTTCAAGATCTGACCAAACAAAATATGTTATAGCTAAAAATGTGGTGAATTCTTTCAATGACTATGTGTTAGAGTGGGATGAAAAAGAGATCAAGACATTTATAAATGATAAATTGATTTTTTCATACCCTAAAAATGATCAACCATGGGAAAGGTGGCCTTTTGATGAAAAATTTCACTTCATTTTAAATATAGCAATTGGTGGTAACTGGGGAGGAATGAAAGGTATAGACGACACTGCTTTCCCTACAAAAATGGAAATTGAACACTTTAAGGT
>JAYPIC010000066.1:583-8367 GCA_038127595.1 bacterium
ACTTCAAGGTGTACAAAAAGAAAACATGATTTTTCCTTTAAAATTAATAACCATTTTAATTATGTCTTTGATTTTTCAAAACTGTAGCAGTGAAAACGCCATCAAAAAAAGAGATGGTTTAATTGTATATCAAGAGGCACAAATATCTTGGGCGAGAAACTTCAACCCCCTTAGCCCTGCAGGTTCAACAAGGTGGCCAACAAAATGTGGGATACATGAACCACTATTCATTTATAATTCTATGACAGCAAACTGGGTACCCTGGCTTGCAATTAGTTACAAATGGAATAACGATAATACAGTTTTAGAAATGAAGACCAGAGAGAATGTTTTTTGGTCAGACGGCACACCTTTTTCAGCAAAGGATGTTGCTTTTACAACACAAATAAAAAAGAAATTTAAAGCATTAGATACCAGGAACTCTTGGGAATACTTAGACGAGGTAACTGCCATAAATGATAGCATAGTTCAATACAAGTTTAATAGGGTTAATGTGCCAGGTTTTGATGCACTTGCTACACAAGCAATTGTTCCAAAGCATATCTGGGAAAAAGTAGAAGACCCAGTAAAATTTTTAAACCCTAACCCGGTTGGAACTGGGCCATTTACAGAGATACTTAGATTTGATAATCAAATTTGGGAACTTGGTAAAAATCAAAATTACTGGCAAAAAGGGAAACCCTACGTAGAAAAGCTTGTTTTCCCAACTTTCCCAAGCAACGAGCAAGTGACTTTAGCTCTGAATAGTGGAAAATTAGACTGGGCTGGTGCTTTCATTCCGGCTGTGGAACGTGTTTTCGTAGAGAAAAACCCAGAACACCATAAATATTGGTTCCCTTTAACAGGACATACTACATTTTTATATACCAATACGAAAGACCCCTTGTTAAAGAATAAAGAGATAAGAAAAGCGATCAGTTACGCGATTGATAGAGATCTAGTTGTGAAGGTAGGAATGTACAACTACACAGAACCAGCAAGCGTAACTGGCGTATCTGGGCCAATGTCAGTTTGGCATTCCCCAAAAATTAATAGTTTGGAGGATTGGACAAAGCATTCCAGAGAAAAAGCGTCAGATATCTTTGAAAAAAACGATTTTAAACGTGGAAAAGATGGCTATAGAAACTACCCTGATGGTAGTCCAATAGAGTTAGAAATAATTATTGTTTCTGGGTGGAGTGATTGGATTCGATCTGCGCAAGTGGTAAGCCAAAACCTTAATAAGATCGGTGTTAAAACAAAAGTGAAAACCTACGACTTTGGTGCATGGATAAGTAGAATGCAAAAAGGTGATTTTCAATTATCTATTGGCTGGACTGAAAAAGGATCTACGCCTTATAATCTTTATAAAGGAATGATGTCGCCAGACTATGTCAAGCCTTTGGGGGAAACAGCAGATGTAAACTGGCATAGGTTCAGTTCAAATAAAGCAGACGCTTTACTTAAACAATATGAAAAAACATCGGATGAAAATGAAATAAAAGAAATAATATATCAGCTACAGGAAATTTTTATAAAAAATGCTCCATCCATTCCCTTGTTTGCCGAAGCATCTTGGGCTGAATGTAATACAACTCACTTTACAAACTTTCCTAGTGCGGAAAATCCTTACGGTACACTATCACCAAATTATGAACATGAGAATTTGTTTCTAATGCTTAATGTGAGACCCCGATGAACAGATCTATACTTTTCTTATTACGAAGACTAGGGTTTTACCTAATGGCTGCATTTGCTGCATTGACTCTTAATTTTTTCATTCCAAGATTAATGCCTGGAGATCCAGCAACAATAATATTTGCTAGATTTCGTGGAAAATTAAAACCAGAAGCTATTGATGCTTTGAGGGAAACTTTTGGATTAACCGATGCTTCTTTAATTAGTCAATATTTTTCATATCTTAAAAGTATTCTTTCAGGCGATTTAGGCGTATCAATAGCTTATTTTCCTCAGGAAGTTTCAACCGTAATATCTGGTGCTTTGTCATGGACCGTATTCTTAGCAGGGACATCTCTAATAATATCTTTTTTTATTGGAACTCTACTGGGAACTATTATTGGCTGGAATAGAAATTCAAAACTAGACTCCTTGCTACCTCCAGCTTTAGCATTCATTGGAGCTTTTCCATATTTTTGGTTAGCTATGTTAATGCTATATCTATTTGGGTTTAAATTTGACTTTTTCCCGCTTGGTCATGCGTATGGTTCAGATGTCTCCCCTGGTTTTAATATAGATTTCATTTTAAGTGTTCTTCATCATGCGTTCTTACCTGCTCTCACAATGGTCTTAGTAAGCCTAGGTGGTTGGATGCTTTCTATGAGAAACACATTAATATCAACCTTAGGTGCTGACTATATCACCTTTGCACATGCAAAAGGCTTATCAAAGAGAAGAATTATGCTTCGATATGCCGCTAGAAATGCCATTTTACCCAACCTAACCGGTTTCGGGATGGCACTGGGATTTGTTTTAAGTGGAGCCCTTTTAACAGAAATAATATTTTCTTATCCAGGTCAAGGCTATCTTTTATTGCAATCGGTAAAATCACAAGACTTTCCATTAATGCAGGGACTTTTTATGACGATAACACTAGCTGTTTTACTTGCAAATTGGCTAGTTGACATTGCCATACTACTTTTTGATCCAAGGACAAGAAAGTAAATGATCAAAAAAACGAAAAATAGCATTCTCAAGCGCTGGGCAAGAGGAATATTTAGAGTAAAAAAAGCTGTCATTGGCTTATATATAATAGGTGGATTCATTTTATTATCAGTCATCGGTCCGATCATTGCAAACGACCCGATTGAATTTCTTGGCACTCCTCTTTCTCCACCTTCTTTAGAATTTATTTTTGGAACCAATGGGCAGGGGCAAGATGTTTTTGCTCAAACCGTTGCAGGTGCAAGACAAACGCTTTTTGTTGGTTTTACTACAGGGTTTTTGGTTGTCATGATAGGCGCAATAATTGGAGGGTCATCTGGTTATTTTGGAGGGAGAACAGATGATCTTCTATCTTTTTTAATTAATATATTTTTGGTAATGCCAGGACTGCCACTTATGGTGATTTTAGCAAGCTGGTTACCTCCAGGTCCAGGAACTTTGATCGGAGTGCTTGTCCTTACAGGTTGGGCATGGAATGCCAGAGTTATAAGATCCCAAATGATGACATATAGAAACAGAGATTTCGTATCTGCTGCAATTGTGAGTGGTGAGACAAATATTAGAATAATCATTATTGAAATAATGCCAAGAATGCTTTCACTTCTTGCATCTTCTTTTATTGGTGCATCAATATATGCTATAGGCGCACAAGTTGGTTTAGAGTTTTTAGGGCTTGGTGATGTTAGCAGTGTAACATGGGGAACAAATTTATACTGGGCCAGCAATGACATGGCTTTATTAACAGGTTCTTGGTGGACTTTTATACCAACTGGCTTGAGTATTGCTTTAGTTAGCTTTGGGTTAACGCTAATTAATTTTGGCATAGATGAAGCTACAAATCCACGTTTGATTTCAGAGCGCCGTTGGAAAAAGCAGGTTCCAGACCACTTAATTGAAACAGGGGTTACCCCGGTAATGAAGTCAAATGAGTAAAGCCGCTTTACATATTAAAGACTTAAATGTTGAGTATATTCTAAAGAAAGGCTCACACCCTGCTGTAAAGAATATTTCTTTTCAAGTAGAACAAGGAGAAATCTTTGGCCTCGTTGGCGAATCTGGCAGCGGAAAAAGTACTGTTGTGCAAGCTTTAATTAGAACATTACCTCCTCCTGCTGTAATCACGGGAGGTGAAGTTATAATAGATAAAATAGATGTCCTTTCGTTATCAGCAATAGAAGTAAAAAAATATCGATGGAAACAAATTTCCATTGTAATGCAAAGTGCCCTTAACGCGCTCAATCCTGTAATGACTGTTGAAGATCAGATTAAAGATGTCTTGGAAATACACAAAAACATAACTGGCATAAAAGCAGATGAAAAAGTAGAGCAACTACTACGCTTAGTTGATGTTTCAAAAGAGAATGCTAAAAGTTATCCTCATCAACTTTCTGGTGGAATGAGACAGAGAATTGTAATTGCAATAGCTTTAGCCCTAACCCCTCCTTTAATAATAATGGATGAACCAACAACAGCATTGGATGTGATTGTAGAAAGAGAAATCCTCTCAAAAATAATTCAACTTCGAAAAGAATTAGATTTTACAATATTATTTATCACTCACGACCTAAACCTCCTTCTAGAGTTTGCGGATAGAATCGCCATTATGAAAGATGGTGAAATGATAGAAATGAATACCGTAGAAAAAATAAAAAAGGGTGGAAAACATTCTTATACAAAGAAGTTAATCGGAGCTCTCCCTTCTGCATCAGGGCCAAGACAAAAAAACTTACTCCCAAAGCCCAAAAAATTAAATTTTTCAAAAACTCCTATATTGGAAGTTCAAAATCTATCAAAAACATTTCAAGGTTCTGGACTCTTTGCAAAATCTGAAGTTGAGGTTGTGAAAAACGTTAATTTTGAGGTTTTCCAAGGAGAGATCGTGGCTCTAGTTGGGGAGTCCGGAAGTGGGAAAAGTACAATTGCCAGATTAATATCGAGACTCATCCGTCCAACATCCGGCAATATTTTACTCGATGGTAGAAATACTAGAATTTCTGAAGCAAGAAAAGTACCACTTGAATATAGAAAGGCAGTACAAATGGTCTTTCAAGATCCTTTTGCTTCTTTGAACTCTGTTCACACAGTATATCATCATCTATCGCGTCCTTTAACCAGACAAAACCTTTATGATAAAAAGACCATTTCTAAAATGATAAATCAAAGTCTTGAGGAAGTCGGACTATCTCCCGGAAAAGATTTTGCGAAAAAATTTCCTCATGAAATGTCAGGGGGAGAACGCCAAAGAGTAGCTATTGCAAGAGCACTCTGCATAGAACCTCAAGTTATTATAGCGGATGAACCGACTTCAATGCTAGATGTTTCAATACGAATGGAAATATTAGAAATATTTGCAAAATTAAGAATTGAAAAAAACCTTACAATAATTTTTATCACTCATGATCTTGCCTCAGCAAGATATCTTGCAGACAGGATACTTGTCTTAAGCAAAGGTACGCTTGTTGAGCAAAACAAGGCTGAAGATCTTATAAAAAATCCAGAAAGTTCTTATACAAAAAAATTAGTGCGCGCTGCATCACCTGGATGGCTAAATGAAATAACAAAATAGACTGGAATACTACAGTGGAAAAAACTAAACAAAAAAAAGCATTTAACTGGGGGGTTGCAACCTCAAGTTATCAAATTGAAGGAGCACATGATATTGATGGAAGAGGTCCATCAGTTTGGGATGTATTCAGTCACACAAAAGGTAAAGTTAAAAATGGAGATACGGGTGATATTGCATGTGATCACTACAACAAATTTTCTGAGGATATAAAACTAATGAAAGACCTTGGGGTTGATTCATATAGGTTTTCAGTTGCTTGGCCAAGAATCTTTCCTATTGGCACAGAACAAAAAATAAATCAAAAAGGGATGGACTTCTACGATAGATTGGTTGATAAGCTTCTAGAAAATGATATTACACCCTTTCTGACACTAAATCATTGGGATATGCCTCAGGGCTTAGAAGATCTAGGTGGTTGGACAAATCGAGAAACAATAGAGCACTTTGTCAAATATGGACATTATATGAGCCGGTGCTTGGGAGATCGTGTTATTAATTGGATAACTCACAATGAGCCATGGTGCATAAGCTTCTTGGGGTATGTTGAAGGGCGTAAACCCCCAGGGTTAAAGAACGAATGGGCAAAAAGCCTTCATACAGCTCACCATTTACTATTGTCTCATGGAAAAGTAATTCCAGAAATAAAAAGCAATGTCAAAGATTCAAAGGTGGGAATTACTCTTAACCTAAACACAGCTATTCCAGCTTCAGATAGTGAGCATGATAAAAAAGCATGTGACTTTTATGATGCTCAATTTAATAGACTATATCTAGAGCCTTTATATAATCAAAAATATCCTGAACTATTATTTGAATCTTTATTACAAAAAAACTTAATTAAACAATCAGACCTAACTTTTATTAAAGACGGTGATCTTGAAACAGTTGCTACTGAAACTGACTTTCTCGGAGTTAATTATTATAGCAGAGGCGTAATAAGAAGCAATGATGTTGATGAGGACGTTAATGATAAGCCAACTGTTGATTTAGGTCCAAAAACAGATTTTGGTTGGGAGGTTTATCCACGAGGTTTATACGACCTTTTAAAAAGGCTTCATGTTGAGTATAATGTTCAAGATATAATTATTACGGAAAATGGCTGTTCATACAGCGATGGCCCAGATGAGAATAAAACGATAAATGATACAAAAAGAATCGAATATCATAAGTCTCATGTTGAACAAATACAAATTGCAGTAAATGATGGGATTCCCTGCACTGGATATTTTGCATGGTCGTTTATGGACAATTTTGAGTGGGCAGAAGGATATAGTCAAAGATTTGGTTTAGTTTGGGTGGATTTTGAAACCCTAGAAAGAATTCCAAAAGAAAGCTATTACTGGTATCAAAATTTTATTAAATCACAGAAATGAGCACATTCTAATGAGCAATGATAAACTTAAAATATATGTAACCTCAAAAGATGATTCTTCAAAAAGAATATCTTTATCTCCTATTGAAGAACTATCAAAAGATACAGCCAAAATAAAGTCAAAAATAACTATAGAGCCAAAAAATCAACGCCAAGAAATTTTAGGTTTTGGAGGCTCCTTTACAGAAGCTTCTTCTAGCATTTATAAAGAACTAGATGAAGAAAAAAAAGAAGAGATAATTGAGTCTTATTTTGGAGAAAACGGGAACAAGTATAGCATGGCAAGGACTCACATAAATAGCTGTGATTTTTCATTGGGAAACTACGCACATGTTGAAGATGAAAATGATTTAGAACTAAAAACATTTTCATTAGAAAGAAACAAAATATCATTAATACCGATGATAAATGATGCTCTTAAAAAAAGAAAGAATAAAATAAGAATAATGGCTTCTCCATGGAGCCCACCAGCATGGATGAAAACAACAGGTGAAATGAATTTTGGAGGAAAGTTAAAAAGTGAGTATAGGGATACTTGGGCTGACTATTATTGTAAATTCATAGAAAATTGTGAAAAAGAAAATGTTCCAATATGGGGACTTTCAATTCAAAATGAACCAGAGGCTAAGCAAACTTGGGATTCTTGTTTATATACAGCTGAAGAGGAAAGAGATTTTATAAAAAATCATCTTGGCCCTTCACTTAAAAAACATAATCTATTAGATAGAAAAGTTATAATATGGGATCATAATAGAGATGTAATGGTTGAGAGAGCAAGGACTGTACTCAGTGACCCAGATGCCGCAAAATATGTTTGGGGAACAGGGTTTCACTGGTATTGCGGGGATCATTTCGACAACGTTCAAAAAGTACATGACGAATTCCCAGATAAACAATTGATATTTACCGAAGGTTGTCAAGAAGGGGGACCACATATTGGCTCGTGGAATTTAGGCGAGAGATATGCTACATCAATTATTAATGATTTAAATAGGTGGACGGTAGCTTGGATTGATTGGAACCTTATCTTAAATGAGCAAGGAGGCCCAAATCATGTTGGAAATTATTGTAGCGCTCCGATCATAGTAGATACGCGTTCAAAAAATCTACTTTATCAAAGCTCATATTACTACATAGGACATTTTTCTAGATTCATTTTGCCAGGAGATAAGATCATTAATTCAA
>JAYPIC010000066.1:8467-9831 GCA_038127595.1 bacterium
ATAACGTTCAGATATCAATGGCTTACTAGTAGAGAATATGGTTTTATTAAAAGAACTGAACTTGTCAATAATTCAAATGAAGAACTTAATTTTAAAATAATTGATGGAATTCAGAACATTCTTCCATCTGGTTTAGATGTACAAACTCAACAATCTTTAAGCAATTTGTCCAATGCATATAAACACTCTGAAATAATAAAAGATACAAAGCTTGGAATCTTTTCACTTGGATCCTTAATCATGGACCGGCCCGATCCGGGTGAAGCATTAAATGCAAATACAGTATGGGTTCGAAGTAAAATTGATTTTAAACCAAGCTTGTCTTTCCCAAACGATACAAGTGGAAATGTTTATGCTGAAGTATTAACAGGTATTCCTGGTTCTTATTTCATCAACAGTCAGATAGAATTAGAACAGGATCAAAAAGCTGAATGGGATATTGTCTTAGATGTTAATCAAAATCATAAGAGCGTTGTTGCTTTAAATGAGAAAATAAATTTTATTAAAAATGAAATTGATATAAGCATAGAGCAAAATCAATTATCTTTGATAAAATATCTTGGTAGTGCAGACGGATTCCAGGTCACATCATCAAAAAACAATACCCTGCATCACACCTCAAATGTATTATTCAATATAATGCGAGGTGGAATCTTTGTTCATAATTATGATATAAATAAACCAGATTTCATAGAGTTTTTAAAAACAAGAAATAAAACTATTTATCATTCAATAGTTGGTGCGCTTGATCAACTAAATGAAAAAACAACAATAAGCGATCTTATAAATTTGGGGGAAAGCCAAAAGTCTCCCTCTTTCACTAGGTTGTGTTACGAGTACTTACCACTCACATTTGGTAGAAGACATGGTGACCCAAGTAGGCCATGGAATAAATTTAACATAAAAGTAAATGACGGCGATTCAGTTTTGTATTATCACGAAGGCAACTGGAGAGATATATTCCAAAACTGGGAAGGTTTAATAATAAGCTACCCAAAATCGCTACCATCTATAATATCTAAGTTTTTAAATGCTACTACAAAAGATGGATACAATCCTTACAGAATAAATAAAGAGGGAATTGATTGGGAAGTTGTGGATGAAGATGACACTTGGAGTCATATTGGATATTGGAATGATCATCAAATTATATATTTACTAAAACTGTTAGAAGCTCAGTGGCAAATAGATCGTAGTTTTATATTAGATTCCTTAAATAAAAAAATCTTTAGTACCGCTAACGTCCCATATAAAATAAAAAATGATGAGGAAATCTTAAGAGATCCTAAAAACACAATAGACTTTGATCACGCTCTTCACCAAAAGATAATGAATGATGTTAAAAAGATAGGCACAGATGCTAG
>JAYPIC010000067.1:0-9725 GCA_038127595.1 bacterium
CCTATAACCACTGAGATTATTGGAACCTTCATAGCAGACATTTCAATTAAATTTTTTGCTATCGCCTCGCCTTGTCCTCTCTCCTCAGCACCAATCCCAGGAAATGCTCCTGGAGTATCCATAAATGTAATTA
Source organism: bacterium (assembly GCA_038127595.1). Taxonomy (GTDB): domain Bacteria; phylum Fidelibacterota; class Marinisomatia; order Marinisomatales; family UBA1611; genus TMED80. The sequence continues at coordinate 134 of JAYPIC010000067.1, forward strand.
TTGGAATTTTAAATTTCTCTGCCAATTTCATTATTCTAAGAGCTTTCCTATATCCTTCTGGCTTCATCATACCAAAATTCCTATACAGATTCTCCTTTGTATTTCTACCTTTCTGCTGAGCAATTATTGCAACTTTCTTATCACCTATTTTTGCAAATCCAGCTACTACTGCTGGATCGTCTGCAAATAACCTATCCCCATGAATCTCCATAAAATCTGTAAAAATAATATTGATATAATCTAATGCGTATGGTCTTTCAGGATGCCTCGCTAATTGAACCCTCTGCCATCTAGTTAAATTTGAGTGAATCTTGTTTATAAGCTTTAATCTGTCCTCATGAAGAAGTGCTATCTCTTTTGTTAATTCTGAAGACTTTTCTAAAATAGACTCTTTTAAGTGAATCTCCTCGTCTAAAAGCCTAATCGGCTCTTCAAATTCTAGATAGTATTTCAATTATTATATCCTTTACATTCAAAAATATTTTAACCATTAATCAAAGTCTTTATAATTATTTCAATGTCTAATTTAAGGTTTTGGTTTTGAATGTAATAGTGCTCAGCCGCTTTTCTTGTATCTGGACCTACTTTGATATTTCTTATTCTATCTAGCCCTGTAATTCCAGGCTTGCATAATATGTGAGGATTTGGGTTTTTAGTGTCAATTAATGATGAGCCCACCAAACTAATTTTTCCTAGCAATACATTAAATAAAAGCGGTATGTCCTTCAAAAATTTAATCTTGGTATCAAAAATCCTAGAACTGATTATTTCAGCATTTTCTCCCCAAAAATCTATTTTGATTGCTTTCCCCAAAATAAAGAACCAAATGATTAATGGAGCAAACAAAATAATCACAAAAACAGAAATTATAATATCGAAAATTCTTTTTGAAAACCTATGAAGTTTATGAAAAATATTGTACTCAATATTTATAAACGGAATCCCGCCTATATCCTCTATATTAGATTTCCCTAATAGTATGTCTTGCTCATTTGGAACCATTCTGTATGTTAGCCTTAAATCTCTTGTAGAATCCATAAAATCAAGAATTTCTTTATTTTTTAGCGCTGAAGAACTAAAAATAACTTCATTTACTTTATGGGTGTTTATTAACTGCCTTATCTCCTTAAATATTCCAATAAATGGGATAGGTAGTTTTTCTTCTGATTTTGGATATCTCTTATCAACATAACCAATGATATCAAGACCTGTATCAAAGCGTTTCAATATATTTTCAGCTATTCTAATACCCTCCTCATCTGAGCCAGCAATGATTGTTTTTCTTGAAAACAAAAGAGACTTCGATTGTGAGATTACCCCCAGATACCCCCTTGATATCAAGTATCTGGTAAAAACCCGCCATCCAGGGATGAGAAAAGTAATGATAGCAAATGCAGTAATGATTACTAATCTGGAATATGCAAATTGATTAAAAAAATATGTAAATAGAACAGCTACAAGAAATCCTATAACAGTTCCGATAAATGCTCTTGAATAAGATAGTATATATCTTGAGTACAAATTGAGCATCGCATACACTGATACCCAAAGTGCAACATATATAAACGGTACAAAACCTTGACTACTTAATATTGGCGTAAAGTTTCCAAATCGAAAATCTATAGCAAAAACAAAAGCACCTGTGATAAAAATAGAATCTAAAATAAGGGATATAATCATTGATTTTTTATCACTTACCGTTGATAAGAACTTATTTAGACGTATTCCTAAATGTATAAAAAACTTTGATAGAACTCCTAAAGTTGAAGAATAATGCTTATCAACATATAAGTCCATGGCATGATAAAACGCTCGCTTGCTATCATATGGCGCTGTCTTTACTGATTTTCCTTTGTAATGAATGATTTTTGTTTTTGGATAATAATGAATTTGATAATTTTCTTTCCAAACTCGTAAACATATATCTATATCCTCACCAAACATAAAAAATCTTTCATCAAATCCATTTATCTTCCTAAAAACACTTTCTTTTATCAGCATGCAGGACCCACTTATTGCATCAACAATATGATTATCATCTGGATCTAAATAAGTTAAATTATATCTACCCATCCATTTTGATTTTGGAAACAATTTATCTAAACCAAAAATCTTTGGTAATGCAGTTTTGATTGTAGGGAACGATCTTTTGCAGGATAATTGTAGGCTTCCATCAGAATTAAGAATTTTTGGCCCTACCATACCGATATTCTTATTTAAATCTATGTATTCAATTAAATCATTGATCATGTCCTCTTCAATAATCGTATCAGGGTTTAATATTAAAAAGTAATCTCCACTGGCTATTTTTGCACCCTGGTTAACAGCTTTACCAAAACCAACATTTTCATCATTAGATATAATATTAACTTTTGGATATTTGTCCGAGACAATATCTACTGTATTATCATATGAGTTATTATCAACAACAATTATTTCATAGTTTGAATAATTGGATTTTAATATTGAATCAATGGCACTTACTAAGTACGAGCGTACATTAAAAGAAACAATTATAATAGATACTTTAGGCATTTTATATATGCCACCTGAATAGTTTCCAAATTCTCAATCTCCAAACCATAAAAATTGCTTCATAAACAATAGTTTTAGACATTTTTGATTGGCCGATAGTCCTATCGGAAAAAATAATAGGTATTTCTTTAATTTTATAACTCTTTACCCAAGCTCTAAAATTCATTTCAATTTGAAAAGAATAACCTTGAGATTTAACTGAGTCCAAATCTATATCAGATAATACTTTAGCTTTCCATGCTTTAAAACCACCTGTCCCATCCATAATTGGCATACCTGTAATAATTCTTGAATATGCATTTGCTCCATAACTGAGCATTAGTCTCCTAAGGGGCCAGTTTACAACGCTTATCCCATTTATATACCTGCTACCAATTACCACATCATTGTTTTTGAGATTTTTCACCATCCTAGGTAAATCTTTCGGGTTATGCGATAAGTCTGCATCCATTTGAATTATATTTTCATATTTGTTTTTCAAAGCCCATTTAAATCCAAAGATATAAGCAGTCCCAAGACCTAATTTTTTAGATCTCGTTTCAAGAAATAAATTTTCATAAATGTTCTGGAGTGACTTGACTCTATCTCCAGTCCCATCTGGAGAATTATCGTCAACAATTAATAAATGAAATTCTGGGTTTTCTCCAAGAACAAAATCTACTAGCTGTTGGATATTTTTTTTCTCGTTATATGTTGGTGAGATGATTAAAGTTTTCATTAAATTACTTTTTTAATTGATTCAAACAATGCTCAATTTTCGGAGGTTCAAGATTTAATATTTTTTCAGCATAAATTGTACTTAGACCACCTTTCAAAGGTCTTATTGCTGTCTGTTTAAGTTCTGCTGTTTTTATAGGCTCTATCAAGTCTTTTTTTAAATTAAATGATTCTGCTATCTTTAGAGCGAATTCGTACCTACTAATCCAATCGGCATCTCCCCAATGAATAAAACCATTAAGTTCTTTTTGAATGGCTCTATCAATTACAATTGCAAGTGACATAGTCCATGTGGGATTGTTAATTTGGTCATCAACAACATTGATAACTTTTTCATCATTTAAAGAATGTACTATCCAGTTTAAAAAACTAGCATTAGAATTGCTTGCATAGTCATATAAAACATTTGTTCTTATAATGAGACTATCATTTGAGTTTTTGGCCAAATATTGCTCTCCTTCTAATTTAGTCCGTCCATATTCATTGATTGGATTTGTTGCATCTTCTTCGGAGTATTGCCCCTTAGCCCCATCAAAAACATAATCTGTTGATAGATGAATAATTGGTCCATTGAAAGCATTAACTAAATTTTGTACACCATGAGAATTAATTAACTTAGCAAGTTCTGGTTTTTTTTCACATAGGCCTACATCAGTTAATGCAGCTAGGTTTATAATAATATCAGGAGATATAGTTGCGATTAGGTCTTTTGTTAAAATAGGGTCTGTGATATCTAGAAAATAATCAGTTTTATTGCATGTAGATCGAGATGTAGAAATAATTTCATATCTAGATTTAAATAGCTTTATAAGAGCTTGACCTAATTGGCCAGCTGATCCTGTAATAAAAATTTTTTTCATATTAATTTAATCAAAGCTTGTTTTGATCGACTTAGCTATATATTCTAATTGCCTAATATACGCTGCCTTGCTTTTACCGGGATTATAGACTAGAGTATTGATGTGAAATGTTCTATCGGATTTATTATCATAAAATATAAAAGATTGAAAAGGACCACCTTTTGCTTCAAGGGAATCAATAGAAGACCAAATTCCAGTACATCTCCAACCTGGATGTCTATTAAAATAAATTTTTTCTAGACTAAACTTAAATTCATTAAAAGAAATACTTTCAAAATGACTCTCCGAGGATTTCCATAGCTTTTGACCAACTTTAAGCTGATCAGTAATAATATTGCCTTCCTCCCAATGAACCGAAAGCCATCGATAAGGATATTCTGCTCCCATCCAAAACAAGTTTTTCTTACCATCGCGTTTCAAAACTTCCCAGCCCCAAGGCACTTTTATGTTCCAGCTAAAGTCTGTTTTTAATTTATTTTCTTCATCTTCTTGAGAATCTTTGAAAAGGAATCTATTTGTTCTATTATTATACTGTTGATCAAAATGAGCATGCAATAATTCTTTATTTCTATTGAATTGATAATTTAAATGATCTTCATCTAATGCATTTATTACAACAAATACCTGATCTTTAGCATACAAATCTCTTTCTAAATACAATGGATTATGATCTTTAGAATTATATGATTGGCGTTCTGGCAAAAGCTTTTTAATTAATCTAAATCCAGAATTTGAATCATTTCTTTTTACAGCAACAATTATCAAGTGAGCATATTTTTTTAAATCATTAAAATCAGAAGGTCTGTTAAATATCAATTTGTAAGCAGGCTCAGGTTGAGGCGTAAACAATGTATCATTAAAAATGGATGATAAATATCTTCTGACCAATGGTTCATCTAATTGGCTGCAAACGACTCTGATTTCATCGTCAAACCCAAGCGAATTCTTTTTCGAACTGCAAGATAAAGCTAAAATCAAAAGTACAAAAATTGTCAGTCTATAGATTTTCATGTGTAAAACTAATATAAAAACATTTTTTACAACCTAGTAAGCCATTTTATATGAACTTTGGCCTCATTAATTGTCGCTGTATAAGGTATCGCATACTCAATATTTATCAAAGCATTATTGGTTATTTTTTTAAGTCCAAAGCCATAACTTATTTTTGGTTTATAATTCTTTGAAAATCCACTTTCAAAAAAAATTAATGAACTAATTGATTTTATGCCATTATAATGAAATTCAAATGTTGGTATTACAACATATGGAGATCTAAAAAGATTATCATCATATCCTCTTAAACTATTAACTCCCCCAAAAAGAACTTCTCTAGCTTTTCCAACATTATTTTCAAAAGCATTAATGTACTCACCATAAAAATTAAAACACAAATTTACATTTTTTGTTATTGGAGAATACTTTTTAAAGTCTTGCCTGTATCTAATGTATAAATTTTCAAATTCACTATCTTCTCCAATTTCTAATTCAAAGTTAGTCTGTGAACCCTTAACAGGCATAATCATATCATCTAGACTATTGTTGTTAAACATAAAAGCAAGCGCTTTATAGTTCGATGATATAAAACCTCTCTCTAGTCCATTATCCGTGGCATTTATCGATCCTTGAGAATATCCAGCATAAAATGAACCATAAAATGAATTTAATAACTCCACCTTAAGTTCATATTTTTTCTGAACGTAATCATTATTCACCAATTCATAATTAGAATTTAATATCAACCCTACCCCTCCTCTGAGCAAATGAGGTCGATGTAATTCAAAATTAAATTTTTGATTTATTGAATCAATCGCTATCCATTTGAAAATTAGTTTTTCCATCGCGCCCCACACATTCTCAAAATGAGCATCAATTTCTCCATTATATTCCCAACGATCTTTTTGCGCTTTGGTTCCTCCAAAAAGTCCTGAAAAATAATTATTAAATTTAGAATTTATGTCAACATGTAAGCCCAGCTTTTCTCTTTGATATTTAAAAACATTTATATCAGGGGTACTACGAATGAAATAATATTTATTTATTATCGTTTTTTTCTTTTTTTCAATGTTTTTATTAGAATTTCTATCAATTTTAATGTCAGAAAAATTTTTAGCTACGTTCTTCAAATAGGATTGTTTAATATTTTCATTAGAATTAATAATTACAGTATCAACATCATACGAGGCATACAAAGGTTGATAAGTAATTTCTTTAAATTCATTATTGTAATGCAATATTTCATACTGCAAGGCCATTAAGTTTTGAGCAAAAAGTAATGAATCTAAGGTCTGTTTAATAAGCACGCTATCAGGTGATTCAAATTTAATTTTTTCGGCGGAGTACACTAACTGAACAATAAATAAAGTCCATAACAATGATTTACAAGTACGCACGGAATTCCCCCATTATTGTAAACAAATTGTTATATCTCAAATTATCCAAATAATTAACTGACATTGAAAATGAAATATCTTTTTTTATGAAATAATTTAAAGATGTGTTAACTGCGATATTTTTTCCAAGAGTTTGCCCATTTAATGCTTCAGGAGGAATATATTGAAAGTTCGAAAGTTCTTTGTTTTCACTCAAGTCAAAATTCAACATTACACTGCCCAATTCACCAAAAAACAAACGCCCATTGTAATTAATTCCAATGCCCTGCGCAATAAAACTATTTGACACTACTCTACCATGATCAACTCCATATTTAATTGAAAACTCAGATTCAGATTTTTTTTCATTTAATGTGAAAGAAATCTCACTCCATGAGCCCCTTACTTTTCTTGATCGTTCAAGTATAAAATTTGACTCAACATCTTTTATGTGATGATACCATTCAAACTTTAAGTTTGAATTTTCTTTTATTTTAAAATATCCATTTATACCATTTTTTGAAAAACTTAAGATCTCATTCCCTCTTGGATCATACCCCTGAAAGTCTTTTGAGTTTGTACTGTAAAATTTTATTCTCTTACTGAAATTTTTTGATCCTAAATCAATTTCAGATAAATTATTTAAATATGATCTGTATATATTTTTTTCTTGTAATTTTGGATCATAGATTTCACTAATACCAATTTTTGAGCCACTATAATTAAAATTTGTATTAAAATTGATTTTTATTTGCGCGCCTTTTTTTAATTTTCGCGCATCAAAACTAAATCTTTGATGCCCTCTCATATTGCTTACTAAGGACCTACTACCAGTTGGCACAGAATATGATACATATGAGCCATACTGATCTTTTATATATGTATTAAGAGATTCATCAAACCTATATTCCCCTAAACCTATTCCAACAGAATCATATACAATTGAAAATGTCTCACTCTGAGTTTGTTCTGTAGTTGCATTAAAATCAAACTCAAATGGACTACCTCGATCTCTAAAGTTTAGTTTAAGAGACCCTAATAAATAATCTAGTTGCTCACTATTTGTTTTATTTTTTAAGCGTTTGGTTAGAGTAATATTTTTTCTCCACCCATTTAAATTCTTATCTATATAATGAACTGATGAAAGAAAATCCTTACTTTTCTCGATTTTATCAATTATTGGTTCATTTTTGTATTCATCTTCTCGATTAGTAATACTAAGTGAAATAGTTCTTCTGTTTTTTGTATAATCAAAACCCGTTTGAACCAATTTATAATTGCTAAATCTTGATCTTTCTTCTCTTTTATATTTTAAAAAAGGATTAAGGTATTTCAATTGAGTTCTAATTAAAAAACTTGTAAAAATAGAGTTTTCTTTTTGCGTAAATATCTCACTATATTGAAAATTAGAACCATTAAATAAACCTCTTAAAATTTGATAAGAAGCATCTAGCCTACTTTTATTCCAGTTGTATAATTTGAGGTTCGATAGTGTTAGATTTGTAGAACTTAAATCATTCTGATTAATATAGAAATTCAGTGAGTTTCTCCGCTCTCCAGAATTATTGGCACTATCAATATCCCATATTCTATTAAATTGAACATCCCTATCTAAATTTAGTGAATTATATTTTTTATCTCTTAAATGCCCCTTATATGAAAAGCCATACTTTGTATCTCTAAACTCTAAAGAATCTACTTTGAGATTAATTTCATATATGCCTCCAGTGCTGGAAATACCATCAGTTGCGATTTTATTCTCTAATTTTGAAGATTTAGATATTAATGAGTTAGCTGAAATGTTTTTTCCAAGGTTGTATTCTATTTTTGTGAAATATAAATCCTTGACACTTGGAGCAGAGATATTTTGGAAAGGACTATAATAATCTTTTAGATTATTTTTCTCTTCACTTTGAACATAACTATAATATATTTCTCCAATGCCTGAGATAAGCTTTTCATAATTGCCATTTGAATCATAGGTAAATACAACATTAAACCTGGCAGAATCAGTCTGAATAAATAAAGGATCAAAAATGTAAATACCATTATCAATAAAATATTTTCCTATCGAGTCCTCAATCGCGCCCTCTAATTTGACAGAACCTGAAACTGTTCCTTTCATTTGTTGATAGATTTTACTATCATTAAATAGCCTACTATCATTGTCAGTTTCTCTATGAATTCCTGCAACGACATTTAATTTATCAGAAATTTTTGTTTCATATGTAGTGCCTAAAATTGATTTTGGATAATTATCATCAACATATTCATAGTCCACAGATACATCTGAGTCAAAATGAATCAAATTTTTTGCTGTAAATGTAATCTCGGCTAGAGAATAGTCTATTACATAATCAAAATTTGCTCCTCTAATTAATTTCCTACCATCCAACCATACATTCTCCGAACCAGCAATTAGTTGTATGTCTTTACTTGCTGAATTTGAAATCAATCCATATGGACCTTGAACTCCATCAATAACTTCAATATTACTGTTCGCATATTGTCCGCTGGTTGAGGCTAGTAATGCACTCATTTTAGATTTATTAAAATTTAATTTCCCATTAATTCCAATTACATTACGCTCAATATTTACCAGTTTATCAATATTATTCTTATACTGAATATCACCAGCATTTAAACTAAAATTTGAGCTATTTAATGAAATATACATTTGATCAAAATCCTCAAGATTACGTGTATTCCCCTCAGGTTGAATGACTATGTCTTCATCGCTTAATACTGCACTCAGCATGATATCATTTTCAAGTTTTCCACTTAAACTTAAATTTAATCCTCCAGAAAATTCTGATAAGCCGTTTGATGATATGTTTAATTGCCTGTTTATTGAGCCAGAGGTAAATAGATTATTTTGATTAGATACCTTTTTATTATCTATTTTTATTTTTTTTTTATTTCCATTAAAGTAATGTTTATCTAAATCATTAAAATCATATCTAACAATGAACGGAAGATCTTTAACTAAATATTTATATTTTAAAACGATTGTTACAGTGTCTTGAAAAGTATTTTTATAATGTAATAGGCCTTTTATGTAATTAATACTATCAGGACTAATTTTGGTACTATACGGCTCAATTTTCAATG
>JAYPIC010000068.1:0-9481 GCA_038127595.1 bacterium
TTCTACCCATTGGACGTTTGGATAGTGACTCATCGCCAATAAGAGTAGCTTTAATGTTTCTACTAGCTAGTAAGCCACTTAAAAGGCGAATAGTAGTGCCTGAATTTCCACAATCTAGTTCATTCTTTGGATCTTGGAACGTATATCCAGTAATGATTTTTTCTATATTTGTTTTACCAGAAATAGAAATATTACATTTCTTTAAGCAGTCCCCTGTTGACTCTACATCTTTACCACTAGCTAAGTTTCTAATAATAGAGGTTTTTTTGGACAATGAGGCGATCATTAAAGCTCTATGAGAAATCGATTTATCTCCAGGTAAATCTATTTGTCCTTGAATTTTCATATTGTCTATTCAGTTAGCCAATCTGAAATTAAAAAAGCAAGCTCTATAGCCTGGTTTGCATTTAATCTGGGGTCACAATGTGTATGATATCTACTATTTAAATCTGAATCTCCGATTGATTGGGAACCACCAATACACTCTGTTACATCCTGTCCAGTCATTTCTAGATGAATCCCCCCAGCTCTAGATCCTTCTGATTTATGGATTTGAAAATTTTGTTTAACTTCACTAACAATACTATCAAATGCTCTTGTTTTTTTGCCAGATTGACTTTTTATTGTGTTTCCATGCATTGGATCACATGACCAAATTACGCTCTTACCCTCTCTTGTAATTGAACGAATAAGGTTCGGAAGGTAGTTATCAACGTTGTCTACCCCAAATCTAGTTATCAAAGTTATTTTTCCATCCTCGTTCGTCGGATTTATTAAGTCTAAAATCGCATTCAGTTCATCTGTGTCAGTTGAAGGGCCACATTTAATACCAATTGGATTTTCTATACCTCTGCAAAACTCTACATGTGCGCTATCAATGAATCTTGTTCTATCACCTATCCATAAAAAATGGGCGGATGTATTATATATTTTGCCTGAAGTCGAGTCTACTCTAGTCAGCGATTGCTCATAAGGAAGTAATAATGCTTCGTGGCTTGTAAAATAGTCAACTTTTCTTAATTGCGGTGTATTATTTGAGTTGATACCTAGTGCCTCCATAAACGTCAAACTTTCTTGAATGCTTTCTGCCAAATGCCTATATCTATCAGATTGTTTTCCTGATTGTACAAATCCCATATTCCACGATTGAACGTGTTTTAAATCAGCATATCCACCATCAGCAAAAGCTCTTAATAAATTTAAAGTTGAGGCTGCTTGAGAGTAGGCTGTAAGCATTCTATGTGGATCTGGTTTTCTTTTTATGGGATTAAAATTTATATCGTTTATGATATCACCAGCATAGCTAGGAGCTTCTTCACTACCTTGAGTTTCAGTCGGGTTTGATCTTGGTTTTGCAAATTGTCCAGCCATTCTACCAACTTTTATTACAGGTAATTTCATTCCTGAAGTGAGTACAACTGCCATTTGTAAAATCACTCTAAACGTGTCTCTAATATTATCTGCGTTAAACTCAGAGAAGCTTTCAGCACAGTCACCTCCTTGAAGTAAAAAGGCATTCCCCTCTGAAACTTCTTTAAGTTGATTTTTTAAAGACCTTACTTCGCCGGCAAAAACTAAAGGGGGGAAGCTTGCTAGCTTTTGTTCTACTGTCTTGAGGTCTTTTTCATTTTCATAATTAGGCATGTGCTTAGCCACACGATACTTCCAACTATCTAAATTCCAATCATTCATTGTTCTTTTCTTTCAATTTATCTTCAATTTGGTTAAGCGAATATTTTAAGTCTTCTAGCATAGTATTTGTATAAGGATTATAAAGTTGTAAATCTGAATATAATGCCCAAGTATCATTGCAAGTTTGCTCTACAAGGTCAATCAAATCTCTATATCCTTTTGTATCTATGCTTGTTTTTTGTATTCCAAAATTTTTTAAGGCTCTTCCTAAAAGATGAGTTATGCCTTGTGTCCTAGCAGCAATTTTATCATGTTCATCAGGAGACATTTCAATGATATTTATATTTTGATTTTTAAAAAATGTTTTCCAATAATTAAAAATTTTATCATCAACCCGAGTTTTATCCATCATCATTTTTAATTTTGCTTTAGAGTCAAAAGAATCTGGACCAAACATCGGGTGAGAAGATATGATTCCGACTTCATTTGGTAAATGTTTTAACATAGCCTCAGATGTGTGCTTCTTGACTGAGCATACATCAATAATCGTTGAGTTTTTGCTTACTTTATTTGAAATATCCTTGATTAATGCTTCAAAATATCTTATCGGAACGGCAATGAATATATTATCCAGCATTAAAATATCATCTAAATCAGTTTTCGTAAGATCATTTGATACTTTTGATGAAACAATATCATAGGCCTTAACATTAAAGCCCTTTTTAAGAATGTTTGCTAGTACTTTCCCAAATCTTCCGACTCCTATTAGCCCAACACTACTTATCATAAGGCTGTTACTCCAATGAAAAGGGTGAGGTTATGCTTCAGATCATGAATGCTTTCTTTGATGATTCTTAAATTATATATCTTTGCGCAAGCTTTATTTGCAATTACTGCAGCTGTTCTTGGAAGTTTATTTTCACTGAGTCTCCTAGCTGATTCAGCAGTGTCATCAGCTTCAATTAATGGTCTTGTCCAAAAATTTTCGCTTAAATAATCTTTACATTGCCTTAAAGCTTGCCTGTGAGAGTGTATTTCAGTTATGTCGCCTATGTTAGTATTTTCTAATCCTAATAGGTTTTGTTCAATAGGAATATGAAACATTTCAATTATTTTACATTTGTGTAATGCTAATGCTTCTACACTTTCGATTACAACACCACCTTGAGCATTTTCCATTGCAAAAATTCCGTAATCTACTTTCCGGTTTTCTACATTATTTAATACATCTGCAGAAGAAATTAGATATTTAATCTCTGGGTTTTTAATTCCATGGTTTTCTATAAATTTTTTCGAAGCTTCTTCACTAAAACTTCCTATTGCTCCTTGAATTCCAATTTTCATTTAGTTCTTCCTTTTAAATTTTTAACAAAGTTATAAACAGGTTTGTTTGTTGGGTCATCTAATACCTTTTTTAAAATTGCTGAACCAACAACAGCTCCATTAGATTAATTATTAAACCACTCTACATCATCGCTAGAATTGATGCCGAACCCTACGATAAAAGGGCACTCACTGTTATCTTTTACCCTCAATAAATATTTTTTTAAATTTTCTTTTGAGCTCATATCACCTCCAGTTATACCAAGTATACTTACAGCATAAATTAAATCTTGAGATAATTTTGATATAAGTTTAATTCTTTCATTACTAGTATTTGGAGCAACTAGTAGAATTGGAGAGATATTAAAAGATTTTGCTTTTTCACAAAAGAATGTACCTTCATCCAGAGGTAAATCTGGTAAAATAATTCCATCTATTTGGGAAGTTTTACAATCATTCAAGAAGTTATCAATACCATATGCTAATATCGGATTATAGTAGCCCATAAGGGCAATGGGGATATCAGTTTTTTTTCGAATAGATCTTACTTGATTAAATATGATCGAAAGTGATATACCATTAGATAAGGCTATTTCACTTGCTTTTTGAATTATTGGTCCGTCAGCTTGTGGATCAGAAAATGGTATACCTATTTCAATCATATCAGCTCCACCTTCTATCGCTTGCAGAACAAGATCTTCCGTGCTTTCCTTTTTTGGAAACCCAGCAGTAATAAAAACGATTAGTTTATTTCTATCTTTTTTAAAAAGGTTTTTTAATCTATTCATGTGATATTACCTAAATAATTTGCGATTGTATTTACATCTTTATCTCCTCTACCTGATAAATTAATTATCACATGTTCTCCTTCTTCAATGTTATTTTTTTTACTCAATAGATAAGCTATAGCATGGGCTGTCTCTAATGCTGGTATAATTCCTTCCTTTTCTGATAACCACTGTAAGGCATTCACTGCTTCATCATCCGTAACAGAATGGTAACTCACTCTTTTTATTTTATGAAGAAAACTGTGCTCTGGTCCTATACCAGGATAATCTAAACCAGCAGAAAGGGAATAAGGGATAGTTACTTGACCATTATCATCTTGAAGCATGTATGATGCAGCGCCATGCAAAACACCAAATTTTCCTTTTGACAATGTAGCAGCATGTTCGTTCGTCGCGACTCCTTTACCAGCTGCTTCTACTCCAATGATTTTCACTTTGTCATTAATAAATGGATGAAATAATCCGAGTGCATTAGAACCACCTCCCACACATGCTACTAATCGATCTGGCAAATTTTTTCCTGACTGCTTTTTAAATTGTTTTTTAGTTTCCAATCCTATTACAGATTGAAAATCTCTAACAAGCATGGGGTAGGGGTGTGGCCCCACAGAAGATCCAATTATGTAAAAAGTATTTTCAACATTGGTAACCCAATCTCTTATGGCCTCATTCGTTGCATCTTTCAAAGTTTTACTTCCAGAAGTAACTGGTATTATTTCGGCTCCCATTAAATTCATTCTAAAAACATTAAGTTTTTGCCTTTCAATATCTTCCTCACCCATATATACCGTGCATTTCAATCCAAATTTTGCTGCACAAGCAGCAGTTGCAACTCCATGTTGCCCAGCTCCTGTTTCAGCAATAATTCTAGTTTTATTCATTTCGATAGCAAGGAGCATTTGACCTAATGCATTATTAATCTTATGAGCTCCAGTATGATTCAAATCTTCGCGTTTCAGCCAAACATTGTAACCTAATTCTTTTGAGATCCTTTTAGCTAAATATAATGGTGTTTCTCTGCCCCCATAATATTTTAGCAGATTATTTAAATTATTTTGGAAAGATTTATTTGATTTCTGATTGATGTAATGTTCTTCTAGTTCATTTAGTGCTGGAATTAAAGTCTCAGGAACATATTTACCACCAAATTCCTCGAAATGCCCTGAACTATCAGGATAGTTATAATTTTTAATATTATTAGTCAAAATTGTACCCTTTGTTTTTTGTGGAAATTAGTTTTGAGAAAATATTTTCCATTTTTGTTTTACTTTTTTTACCTGGTCTTACTTCGACACCACTACTTATATCCAAAGCGCTAGGATTCACGGTCTCAATGCCACTTAAAATATTTTTATCATTTAGTCCTCCAGCGAGTATGATTGGAAGTTTAATTTGATCAAATTCTACTGAAGACCAATCAAATGTTTTTCCTGTGCCACCAATAAGGTTTTTGTCATATGAATCAAGTAGCAATGCTGAGACATTATATGAGTTAAAGATTGATTTATTTAAATCAGGTTTTAATGGTATTGCTTTAATTACTGGAATATCAAAAGATTGGCAGAATGAATTAGATTCATTACCATGGAGTTGAATGCCATGAAGATCAACCTCCTCAATTACTTTTTTTATATATTCACTATCTTCATCGACAAAAACTCCGATAAACTTGCTATTGGAATTATTTCTAGTTATCATTTTAGCTGCTTTTATATCAATATATCTCGAGCTTTTTTTATAAAAGATAAAGCCCAATGCGCTTGCACCTAAAGAAATAGCAAGTTTTGCATCAAGATCATTGGTAATGCCGCATATTTTTGTTGCTATCATAAATTAGATATTAATCTTTCTAGCGACTTACCAGG
The DNA here is from genome assembly GCA_038127595.1 of bacterium. Classification (GTDB taxonomy): domain Bacteria; phylum Fidelibacterota; class Marinisomatia; order Marinisomatales; family UBA1611; genus TMED80. Next base: position 5,609 of record JAYPIC010000068.1, read on the forward strand.
TGAGCCACTTTTCATCAATGATGTACCTATTAAAATAGCATCGTAGCCTAAGTCATAAACGTATTTTATATCATTTGATGTTTTAATACCGCTCTCTGCAACTTTGATACTGTTTGAGGGCAAGTCGTTAACCAATTCACTGAAAAGTGATAAATCAGTCTCCATTGTTTTTAAATTTCTACAGTTTACACCAATGATATTCGCATTTAGGTCTTTAAGCCGTGAAATATTTTTTTTGTCGTGCATTTCAAGTAAGATTGCAATATTTAAATTTTTGGCTAATTTTTGAAATTCATTGATTTTATCATCATCAATTACATCAGCTAATAGCAAAATGGCATCTGCACCACAATTATATCCGTTGATTATTTGTGAACTATCAATGATAAAGTCTTTTTGTAAGATAGGAATATTAATATAGTCCCTTATTTCTTGAATGTACTTTACATCCCCATTGAAAAACTTTGAATCTGAAATAATTGAAATTGCATCTGCGCCAGCATTTTGATATTCTAAAGCAATTTTGAGAGGGTCTATGTTTTTGTATATTAAACCCTCACTTGGAGATTTGAACTTTACTTCAGCAATGATACTGATTTTATCTGACTTTAGAGCTTGAAAAAAATCATAGTGATTTTGCCTTTTTAAAGGGATAATGTTTTTATCTGATTTTTTAAGTTCGTTAGCTTTGTTAATTAAAATTTTTGAAAGTATGTCGTTCATGATCTTAGCCCTTCAAGCACTTTGATAGCATTTCCATTTTCTATGGATAGTTTGGCTATTTTAAAGGCATTTTGAAAATCATCAGCTTTCCCTCCAACGATTATTCCTGCAGCTGCGTTTAATAATACTATGTCTGTTTTTGGACCCTCAGCTCCTTGTAGTATTTCAATGATGATTTTTGCATTCTCATCAGGAGTTCCGCCCTGTAAGTCATTAATGTTAGATCTTTTCAATCCAATATTTTCAGGTTCAAATTCAAAGCTTTTTATCTCTCCTCCATTCATAAATTGCGTCACTTTAGTTTTGCCTGTAGTTGTTAATTCATCTAGCCCCTCATCACTACAAAAAGTCATTACGTTTTTTGAGCCTAGATTTTTTAATACTTTAGCTTGAATTTCGGTTAAATTTTTATCAAAGGTTCCCATCGCTTGGGATTTGACTGAGGCGGGGTTGCATAATGGTCCAAGAATGTTAAATACAGTTTTGAGTTTTAAGTCATTCCTTACATTCATAGCATATTTCATAGCTGGGTGGTAGGAAGGAGCAAACATGAACCCTAAATTATGATTTTTAATATCCGATTTTGATGCAGCGACGCTTTTGTTTATGTCAATACCTAGTGATTCTAAAACATTCGCAGATCCAGATGAGGATGATATAGCCTTGTTACCATGTTTCGCGATCTTAACCCCGGCACCAGCTGTTACAAAGCAGGCCGCTGTAGAAATATTAAACGTACCATGATAATCACCTCCTGTACCGCACATATCAATCGCTTCATAATCCAGATCAATTTTTATCATTTTTTCCCGCATAGCTCTAGCGAAACCAGTTACTTCATCTGAATTTTCTTTTTTTACCCTAAGTGCAATTAAAACGCCAGAAAGTTGTATATCTGTAACTTTGCCCATCATAACACTCTTCATGAAATTGTAAGATTCATTCTCAGTTAGGCTCGTTTTACTGATTAGTTTTTCTAAAATGTGTTTTACCATGGGTAATTAAAAAAGTTTTTTATTATTTTTGATCCACAATCAGTACTGTATGATTCTGGGTGAAATTGAATCCCAACTATGGGATATGTTTTATGCCTTACGCCCATTATAGTCCCATCTTTAAGTTGAGCAATTTTTGTTAGTTCATTTGGTAAAGTTGCTTCATCAATTACAAGAGAGTGGTATCTGGTTGCGGAAAAGTTATCTTCAATATTTTTGAATAAATGATCTTTATAATGGGTCACTTTTGATACTTTTCCATGAACGATATTTTTTGCCTGAATAATTTTTCCTCCAAATACCTCTCCAATCGCTTGATGGCCTAAACACACTCCTAAAACCGGTATATTTTTACCTAAATATTTAATTAGATCTTTACATAATCCTGCGTCTTTTGGTTTTCCAGGTCCAGGAGAGATGATAATGTTTGAAGGGTTCAAAGATTTAATTTCATCCAATGTAAACGAGTCATTTCTTTTTACTAAAACATCAGAGTCAATTGTACCTACCATTTGGACTAGATTAAAAGTGAAAGAATCATAGTTATCAATAACTAGTATCACGACATAAAACCCCGTTCAGCAAGATCAATTGCCGCATTAATTACTTTTGCTTTGTTTATACACTCTAAAAACTCAGATTCAGGATCGGAATCATGAACAATACCTGCCCCAGCTTGAAAGTAAACTTTATTTCCTTTGTGTAGTAAGGTTCTTATAGCTATGCATGTATTTAGATTGTTTTTGAAATCAAAAAATCCAACTGCACCTGAATATATTCCCCTTGGCTCACTTTCTAGTTCATTAATAATATTCATTGCTCTTATTTTAGGAGCGCCTGTAACTGTTCCAGCGGGAAAACCGCTCATAAGGGCATCATAATTATCATAAGATGATCTAAGCTTTCCAGTGACATTAGATACTATGTGCATCACATGCGAATATTTTTCAATCTGCATAAATTCTGTAACATTTACGCTACCAATTTTTGATACTCGTCCAACGTCATTTCTTCCCAGGTCGACTAGCATAAGATGTTCAGCTTTTTCTTTTTCATCCGCTAACAGATCTTTTGATAAAATTTTGTCTTCTTCATCATTTTCCCCTCTTTTCCTTGTACCAGCAATTGGTCTAATGTTCACTATTTCTTGATTTACATTGACCATCATTTCAGGGGAGGATCCAATTATATCAAATTCTTGAAATTTTAAATGAAACAAATAGGGTGAGGGGTTAATTCTTCTAAGCGACCTATATATATTGGTACTACTTGTAAGCGTTTTCCGTTCAAATTTTTGACTTAAAACTACTTGAAAAATATCGCCAGATTTTATGTAGGCTTTTGCCTTTTGAACTGCTTTTTTAAATTTATCTTTAGTGAAATTTGATTTTTGAGCATAAGTGTTTTTTTCAGGCTTTTGTCGGTACTCAAACCTATTGTGCATTAACTCTCCAATGTGATCAATGCGTTCAATAGCATTTTTGTATTGAGTTTCTAAACTCGTACTATTTTTGATTTTAACATTTGAAATTACGATAGCGTCCCCATTTACGTGGTCAAATGCAATTATATCTTCAAAAAGCATAAATATTGATTCAGGGATCATGCTATCTTTATGAATAGAAATTTTTTCATACCATTTCACGGTTTCATAGCTTAAATATCCTACCATTCCCCCTGAAAATGGTGGAAGATCATCTGAACTCCTTTGGTCGTAGCCAATTTGTTCTTGCCTAATTAGATCGGTGATTGGCTTATTTATCGAATCTATTTTTTTATTTTTTATAACTTGTGTTTTAGAACCTTTAGATATAAAAATAGTATTAGGGTTTATTCCAATGTATGAGTACCTGGATCTTTTTATATTTTTTTCAACTGATTCAAAAATAAATCCATAGTCAATGTTTTGGTTTAATGCATTCCACACGCCAACTGGGGTTAATACGTCTGCTAAAATTCGCTTGTAAACTGGAATGCACTTATCTCCACTTTTAAAAAGTAATTTGAATGCATTTAATGTTGTTTTATTATTTTTCATAAAAAAAAACCCCATCATTTTGATGGGGCCTGACTTAATTATTAATATATCTAAAGATATTATTACAAAGAGCCCCTTTCAGGAAAATACCAGAACCAAAAATAAAATTTGTTTTTC
>JAYPIC010000069.1:0-9442 GCA_038127595.1 bacterium
GTACAAGAGTTTCAGTATTACAAAATCAAGGAAGCTGGGTTGAAATTGTTCTATTAAGCGGTGAAAAAGCTTGGATACCAATTGAAAAAATCAAAGTAATATGATAAAAAATTTCGTCATATTTTTTCTTGCTAGTTTTCTACTTTTTGGGAGTGAAAATGATTCCCTATTTTGGTTTGATGTAAACGATATTGAAGATGAGATCCCGTACTTCCCATTAATAATTAACAAGGTTTTTACTGGAGATCATTTATCTATTATTGATTCCATGAAAAAAATTGAAGAAAAAGAACTTGAGGTGTTTCGTATTCAAATTTTTGAATCAACTGTTGCCTCGATTGCCAGAGCTGAGGCAAAAAGATTCCAGAACATATTAGGAGACACAGTTTATATCAATTTTGAAACTCCTTTATACAAACTTAGGATAGGAAATTATGCTAATAGAAAAAATGCAGAGGATGCTATAGAATCTATATCAAAATTGGGAGCTAAAGATGCATGGATTATCAGAACGAAAAAAGTTTTAGGGACTGATAGGTAATGGCTGGGCATAGTAAATGGGCAAATATTAAACATAGAAAAGGGGCTCAGGATGCTAAGAGGGGAAAAATATTTACTAAAATAATTAAAGAAATTACTGTAGCAGCAAGGTTGGGCGGAGGCGATCAAGATGCTAATCCTAGACTTAGAAAAGCTGTTTCAAATGCTCGTTCCAACAATATGCCTCAAGAAAATATTACTAGAGCGATTAAAAAGGGTACTGGTGAGTTGGAAGGCGTTAACTATGAAGAAATGATTTACGAGGGTTATGGGCCTCTTGGAATTGCTATATATATGGAAGTCATTACTGATAATAAAAATAGAACAGTTTCAGAGTTGCGACATATCTTAAATAAGCATAACGGTAGCCTGGCAGAGCCTGGAAGCGTTTCTTGGATGTTCAAAAGAGTCGGATTAATTATCATGTCCTTATCAAGCAGAGATGAAGAAAAGTTGATGCGCGATGTTCTTGAAGTAGAAGCAGATGATTTTGACATAGTAGGTGAAGAGGCATATGTTTCAGCAGATCAAGGTAAATTGATCAATGTTAAAGAAGGTTTAGAGAAGTTAGGTTATGAAGTTAAGTCAGCTGAAATAATAATGACGCCAAGTTCATTGCAAAAAATTGAAACACCAGATAAAGATAAAGTTCTTGAACTCATGGACTTAATTGATAGCCATGATGATGTGAATCAAGTTTTTTCAAATTTTTCTTTAAGTGAATAAAATTAGAATTATTTCAATCGACCCAGGTATAGTTATTACGGGATTTAGTATTCTAGACTTTCAGAAAACAAAAATAAAATTAATCGCGTACGGCACAATCAAGCCAAAAAAGAAAGACAGACTTGAGCATCGTCTTTTGCATCTTCATAACGAAACATTAAGTATCATAGGTAAATTTAATCCATCAATTATGGCCATAGAGGATTCTTTTTACAGTAAGAATGTTAAATCTGCTGTAACTTTGGGTCAATCTAGGTCTGCAATGATGTTAGCTGGTGCAAAATCAGCGATGGATATATATCAGTTTGCTCCTAGAAAAGTAAAGCAATCGTTGTGTGGCAATGGTTCTGCAACAAAAGAGCAGGTTCAATTTATGGTATCAAATATTTTGAAATTAGAAAAACTTCCAAAACCCATTGATATAACTGATGCAATGGCAGTAGGTATTTGCTTTATAAATAATTTTAACACAATATGAAAAATAGTTAAATGATCGATCAAATAAGTGGTAAAATAATTTCAATCAACGATAATTATGTTGTTCTTGCAGTTGGAGGACTTGGAATAAAAGTTAACATTTCAGCCACCTTTGCATCAAAACTTGTAAATGAAGATTTAATTACTCTAGTAACATATCTGAATGTAAGGGAAGATGCTCTTGATCTATATGGGTTTAAAAATGACTCTGAAAGAAATTTATTTTTAATGTTAATTTCAATTAGTGGGATTGGTCCAAAATTGGCAGTATCTATTTTAAGTGGGGTTGAACTTGACGAATTAAAATTAAATATTCTCTCTGGTGATATCAAATCACTTACTTCCATTCCAGGTGTTGGTGCAAAGACTGCAAAGCGAATTATAATAGAATTAAAAGATAAGTTGTCCAAAACTACTACCACAGAACTAGGTTTTGAGGATGACTATAGCTCGAATATATCGAAGGATGTTTTAAGTGCTTTAGTGGGCCTTGGTTACAGTGAAAGTATGGCAACAGAAGTAATTAAAAGAATAAACCCTGCTAAATCTGATAAAAGCATTGAAAGTCTTATAAAAGAATCATTAAAAATCTTAAATGAATGATCAAATAAAAAAAACTGCACTCTTTGATTATCATAATTCAAACAGTAAAAATATTATTAGTTTTTCAGGTTATGCACTGCCTGTATTTTATAAAAGCATTTTAGATGAGCATCATGCTGTTAGAAAAAGTGCTGGTCTTTTTGATGTTAGCCATATGGGCCAAATTATTGTCTCTGGTGCATCAGCTGAAAAATTCATTCAAACTGTAACAACTAATGACGTATCCAAAATTAGGCCTGGGCAAGCTCAATATTCGGCTATTTGCAACGATGATGGATGTATTATTGATGATATTATTGTTTATAAATTGCGTAATGGGTTTATGCTTGTAGTTAATGCATCGAGCATCGAGAAAAAATATGATTGGCTTAAATCTAAATCATTTGATGGGGTGAGTATTGAAAATAAAAGCAGTGACTTTTCTATGATTGCTCTTCAAGGTCCAAAATCAAAAAGAATAGTCCAAAGCATTATTAATATTGAAATAACAGAGCTCAAATTTTATAGTTTTATTGAAAATACTAATTGCCTTGGGCATGATATTTTGCTCTCTAGAACAGGTTATACGGGTGAATTAGGTTTTGAAATATACTGCAAGCACAATGCCGTAAAAACGATATGGAATTACATTCTTGAGAATTTCGAAAAAGATGGAGTTTTGGCTGCTGGTCTCGGAGCTAGGGATACTTTACGGCTGGAAATGGGTTATCTCCTTTATGGCAATGACATAAATATTGATATTCACCCTTTTAAAGCTGGGTTAGGGTGGATAACTAGTCTTGAGAAGGGTGACTTTATTGGTCGAAAAGAAATCATCTTAAAACGAGATGGCGAAGAATCTAATTTGGTGTACTTTGAAATGCTTGAAAAAAGCATTCCTAGGCCCGGGTTCGATATTATAGTGAATGAAAAAGTTGTTGGTCATGTTACCAGCGGTACAATAAGCCCAAGTCTAAATAAGGGAATAGGTATAGCTTACGTAGATAAAATGCACTCAAATAAAGGCACAGAATTATCTGTTAAAATTAGAAATAAACTTAAAAGTGCAGTTGTAGTAAAAGCACCCTTTTACTCTAACGGAACATTATCTGATTGATGAAATATCTTTATATTTTTTGAATAATTATTGTTATTTTTGATTTGGTTCCACATGCCTAAGAAAACTTCAAATAGCAACTATAAACGCCTTGAAATACTTGGCGTTCTATTATGTGCTGTATCATTATTTATAATAGTTAGTCTTTTAGGCCATGACCCTAGTGAAGAATTAGCTATTAGTCCAAATGCTCAAATAAATAACCCAATGGGAATTTTGGGCGTATTAGTATCCCATATTCTAATAAAACTTGGTTTTGGTTATATTTCTTTAATCCTTCCTCTGTTAGGCTTTTATTGGGGCTGGATATTTTTTTCGAAAAAAGACTTTGAGGACCCACTAAGATTTTCTTTTTATACTCTGCTTTTAATGAGCTTGCTTTCATTATCGGTAGGCGTATTCTCAATTTATTTTAGTTTTGGAATCTCAAAGTTTCATTATTCTGGAGTCTTATCTGGGCTTGTTGCTGACTTTTTCTTGGACATGTTTAGTATTTATGGATGTCTGATTTTCATAGGAGCAAGTTATATAATGCTTTTAAGAGCATATTTTGATTCAGATTTTCATAAGCCATTTTTAATAATTAAACAAAAAATACTGAAGGCAATTGAAAATTATAAGGAAGCTAGAGATCAAAATTTTAAAGAATATGAGAAAAGAAAGCACACAAATGAACTGAAATCAAAGATAAGGTTAGACAGCGACTCATTAACCCAAGATAAACCTGTTGAAGTTGATAAAAGAATCGAAAATAACGAAGAAATTATAGATGACCCTAAAAATGCATTCCCTCATAGTGGCAATTATATGAGCACTGGTAATCACCATGAAAATGCTACTGTTGACTCAGGTAGCAATGCTACTGATGACTTAGATGAAGATACCATTGATGCCGCAAATGAAAGTGCGACTGATGACTTTGATGAAAATAAGGCTGGTGAAAGTATTTCAGATTTAAACATTGAGGAAATGGCTAAAAATACTGAAGTTGATATCGATGAAGTTGAAGAAAGAAAAAGACCAAAAAGAAAATATATTCTCCCATCCTCTGATTTATTGAAAAACCCTGTAAGTATTTCAGATAATCTTAGCAGGGATGAGCTTGTTGAGAGAGCTAATTATTTAACACAGTCGCTATCAACATATGGTGTAGTTGGAAAGGTTGTAAATGTTCACCCTGGGCCTGTAATAACACTATTTGAAGTGGAGCCAGCTGAAGGTGTTAGAGTAAATAAGTTTGTTCAATTAGCTGATGACCTCGCCAGAGTTATGGAAGCTAGTAGTGTTCGTGTCATTGCTCCAATTCCAGGAAAGTCATCTGTTGGTATTGAAATACCAAATCGCAACCCAGCGACTGTATATTTTAAATCAATTGTTAATAGTCCAGAGTTTGCTGAGGCTGAATCAATGTTAACCTTAGCTATTGGTAAAACCACTTCAGGTGAAATAAGTACCCTTGATTTATCTAAAATGCCTCATCTACTAATTGCAGGCACAACTGGCTCTGGAAAATCTGTTTGTATTAATACTATTATTTGTAGCATACTATATCACGCTAGTCCAGATGAAGTCAAATTCGTCATGATTGATCCTAAAAAAGTTGAGATGACTCTTTACAAAAGTTTGCAAGGTTATCATCTTCTAAAGATGGAAGATATTGATGAACCTATCGTAACATCTGTAGATAATGCAATCCTTGCACTTAGAGCCCTAGAAAAGGAGATGGATAGAAGGTATAATATTTTAGCTGAAGCCGTAGTTCGAAATATCTCTGAGTATAATGAAAAAATGGAAAAAGAAGGTGAGAAGATTATGCCATATATTGTTTTAGTTGTGGATGAATTAGCAGATCTTATGATGTTGTCTGCAAAAGATGTCGAGGCGCCTATTGCAAGGCTAGCTCAACTCGCAAGAGCTGTAGGAATTCATCTTGTAATTGCAACACAAAGACCTTCTGTCGATGTCATTACTGGCGTAATTAAAGCTAATTTCCCTTCAAGGATAGCCTTTCAGGTTGCAAGTAAAATTGATTCAAGAACTATAATTGATCAACCTGGTGCAGATAAACTAATTGGGAGGGGTGATATGTTGCATCTCGGAACTGGAAGTTCCGATGTTTTCAGAATGCACAACGCATTCTTAACCTTAGAAGAAATTGAAGCAATTATGAGTCACATTGCTGACCAGCCTAAGTCTGATGACATAGTGCTTCCGTCCGTAAGAGAGTCTTTACAAAATGAGTATAATGGGGGCGATGATGGTTCGAATGATGAATTATTTAATGATGCTATTAGCTTAGTAGTAACACATCAGCAGGGCTCTATATCGCTTTTGCAGAGAAGGCTTAAAGTTGGTTATTCTAGAGCCGCGAGGTTAATAGATGAAATGGAACAAGCTGGAATAGTAGGACCTTTTACAGGTAGTAAAGCTCGAGAAGTTCTGGTGGATGAGTCCTACTTAGAAATTATCAAGGATTAATGCGATCTTGAGATATCATAGAATTATTTTTTTATTAATAATTATAATTAGTAATTCTTACTCAAATAATTTGGAGAATTTTTACAAGTTGTTAGAGCAGAATTCTGTTTTAAGATTAAGTATCAGTATTATACAAGAGCAATTTGAAAAAAAAGACAAATCTTTTGGAGATTTTTTTATATTAGGTTCAAATAAATATTTTTATGATTCATCAGAATTAAAAATCAGTGTTAATCATAACGATATTGTTACAAAAAATTATATAAACAGGCAAATTATTTATAATGATTTAGACAAGGGGCAATTAAATCTTTTTGATATTTTGTCAGGAAATAAAAACCATATTAAACTAATAGATAATAAAGGTGATGGGAATAGATATAATTTTCACATTCCAAGCATAGGTTATAAAGGGTATTTTTTATTTGAGCCCACATCAGGAAATTTAAGATTGATTTCTTTTGCCAACGATCATAAACACTCTGTATCTATTAACATAAATGAAATTGAACTTTTAGATGTTTATAATCCTATAATAGAAAAAGAAGATTTTGAAGTGATTGATCTACGTGGGTAAATACGTAAAAATATCCTTATTGTTGGTTATCAGTTGCATTGGATTGTTTTATGCGTTTAAAAGTGTAGAACTCACTGAGCTGCTAGATCACCTATACTCAGTAAATTTATTTAAATTTTTTATATCAATATTAATTTTACTTGTTGCATGTATAATTAGAGCTAAAAGATTAAAATATCTTGCCTTGCCCATAGATGAAAGTATATCTACACATCATTTGTTTGGAGCAACGATGATAGGTTATTTTGGAAATGGTATACTCTTTTTCAGATTAGGTGAACTTCTTAAGGCGTATGCTATTTCTCAAGGTAGGCAAATAAAACCTTCAGAATCTTTCGGTTTGATTATGCTTGAAAGATTAGTAGATGCAGTGTCCGTATTTTTTCTTCTGGTTATAGCCTTGCCTTTTTTGCCTTTAGATGATAAAATCATAAGATACTGGATAATTGCGTTTATTGTCGTTACTATTTCATTGATATGTATTTTAGTAATTTTAAATTTTTTGGACTGGAAATTTTTTATTAACCAGTTGGGATTTTTAAATAAAAGTTTAAGAGCAAAAATAGTTGATGTAATTGTCAAAATCTATGATGGTTTAGGACTAGTTTTTAAAACAGAAAAGAAAATTGAGATTCTAAGTTGTACTATTTTAATTTGGTTATGTTATTTTTTGATGACTAAATGGTTGATAGAGGCTTGCCATATTGAGCTAGATTTATTTAATACTTTCATAATGCTCATTCTTGGTGCAATAATTATTTCAGTGCCAGCATTGCCAGGAGGTTTGGGGACTTATGAGGCTGGAATAACTTATGCATTCACGTTTTTATTTTTTGTTTCCAAAGATATAGCTTTAACATATGCTATAGTTTCACATACTTCGAACTATTTACCTTTCGTTATCATCGGATTCTTCTATTTTATTAGAAGCGGTGTAAAAATCAGCTCTGTTAAAAATAATGAGTTAAATCATGATTAGTAGTAAATATGAGTGTATTTTTCTTGATAGGGATGGGACGATAAATCTTGATCCTGGATATATATCAAGTGTTAGGGGTTTAAAGTTCTATGATTATACATTTAAAGCTTTGAAGCTTTTAAAGCCTATAACAAAATCATTCATAATTATCACAAACCAGTCAGGCGTTAGTAGGGGCATTATTAAAGAAGAAAAGTTAATTGAAATAAATTCTTTCATTCATTCAAAATTTTTAGAGAATAGACTTAATCTATTAGACATATATTACTGTACCGACCTACCTGGAAATAGCTCAACATTTAGAAAGCCTGAAGCGGGTATGTTTTTGCAAGCCTCAAGCGAGTACAATATAGATTTAACAAAATGTATTATGATAGGTGATTCATATAAAGATATTGTTCCTGCAAAGAATTTAGGCATGAGTTCATTGTTTGTTCTATCAGGCAATGGAAAAAAAGATTTACATAAATTTGATCATTTATTTAAGCCCGACCATATTGCTGAAAACTTATTTTTAGGTGCTAAGGATTTAATTAAATGAAAGTAGCAGTCATTCTTGGTGGAACTAGTTATGAAAGAGATGTTTCCCTAAAAACTGGGAAAGCAGTCGTCGAAGCTTGTCGTATGAATAACTATGCTGTTGAGATTCTAACTATTGATAAAAATTATAAAAAATTTTTACCAATTTTAAAAAAAGTGGACATTGTTTTTAATGCTTTACATGGAACTTTAGGGGAGGACGGAACCATTCAAAAGTGGTTAGAAGAAAACAATATTAAGTTCACAGGATCAGATTCTATTTCTTCTGCATTATGCATGAATAAAATAGAATGTAAAAAAATTTTAAAGAAGAATAAGTTTCTTACTCCTAAATGGGTTGATTTTGAAGAGAGTTTAGAAATTACTGATGTTTCTTTACCATGTATCGTAAAGCCAAACGAGCAGGGAAGCACATTTGGTTTATCATATGTTGAGAAAGCCAAAGATTTAATGCCTGCAATTTTGAACAGTCAAAAATTTGACAAAAGCACATTGATTGAGGAATATATAACTGGCAAAGAAATTACTGTTGGTATAATTGAGGAAAATCCAATGCCCATAGTTGAAATACTGCCAAAAAATAGAATTTATGATTATAAATGTAAATATACTGCAGGGATGAGCGTTTACAATTGTCCTGCAGATATAAAAAAGGCTTTAAGTGAAAAAATAATGAGAGATAGTGTTAAAATTTTTAAACTTCTAGGATGCAAGGGGTATGGTAGAATTGATTTTATAATTGACAAAAATGAAAATTACTACTTTCTAGAGATCAATACCCTACCAGGTATGACCTCTACCAGCTTGCTTCCTATTGCTGCTAAAGCACAAGGGTTATCATTTGTTGAGCTGGTTAAAAAAATAATTGATTTAGGTTTAAAAGTAAAAAACCCTTAAATAAAATTTTATGAATAAAAAAATTGTAAATAATAAAATATTATTTGTAAGTTATGAGGCTGTAGGTCTATTTCTAAATATTCATGTATATCTAGCGTTTATATTAAACGTTATTATATGATAATTGATTTGTCTCAGCTAAGTTATTTGAAAATTATCAAAGAATTGAATTGCCACCGTAGCTCAGCTGGTAGAGCAACTGATTTGTAATCAGTCGGTCGGAGGTTCGAGTCCTCTCGGTGGCTCGTAATTTTATGGAGTTATAAACAATCTAAGTTATTATAACCACCATTTTTGAGTTTGTCGGGGAGATGCCCGAGCGGCCAAAGGGAGCAGACTGTAAATCTGCCGGCGTATGCCTTCGGAGGTTCGAATCCTTCTCTCCCCACTTTGCGAGTGTAGTTCAATGGTAGAACCCCAGCCTTCCAAGCTGGTGATGTGGGTTCGATCCCCATCACTCGCTCTATTCGCCTACGTAGCTCAGCGGTAGAGCACTTCCTTGGTAAGGAAGAGGTCACCGGTTCAAACC
>JAYPIC010000070.1:0-9151 GCA_038127595.1 bacterium
TTAAACTATGCTAAATGCAATAAACATAACAATTAAAAAAATAAAAGTAGATAGTCTTGGAGCATTTGTAAGTGGATTGTGCATGCTTCATTGTCTTTCTACTCCTATTTTTTTTATAGCATCAGCATGCTCAGCTGCATGTTGTAACCTTGCTCCCAGTTGGTGGCAGGCAATGGACTATTTTTTCTTAGTGATTTCTCTATTTGCTGTTTTTCAAGCATCAAAATCATCAACAAATTCCTGGATGTCTTCAGGACTATGGGCAAGTTGGGTTGGTTTATACTTTTTTATTTTGAATGCAATATTTGTATGGGTCACAGTCTCTCCGAATGCAAAGTTCATTCCCGCTTTTTTTCTTATTGGCTTGCACCTTTACAACATGAAATACTGTCAATGTGAAAGCAACGAATGTTGCGAAACCGCTTAAACCTATAGGGTAAATAATATGAAAGAAAAAGAATTTCCTGTTTTAAAAGTTACTAATGTGGATTGGGATAAAGACCATGAAGACATCGAAAAATTACCAACTGATTTTCAATTACAATGGGGCTCAAAAAATTGGACAGTTGATGAAGTAAGTGATTGGGTTAGTAAAAAATTTGATTGGGTTTTTAATAGCTTAAATATAGATCAAGTTGGTACATGGGAAGACAGCGGATGTAGTTGTTGCTCTGGTGGATGTGCTTGCTGTTAATCATTTATTAAGTATCTTTTTGTGACGATCATTTAAATGATGGAACATTCAAAAATTAGAAAGATAAATTGTAAATCAAATAGTATGTTCTAGCATAGAGTGATAAACTGAAATATTATACTAATTCAACTAAAGTTCGATAAGATAAAATAATTCAGAAAACAAAAAACCCCACAAAATGCGGGGCTTATATTGTTAGTATATGACCAACAATTTTTAAGTTTTCACTAGACCTATTTTACATAGCTCTTTCATACATTGATCAAATACTTTTTTAGCCTCTTTCGGCGTAAATCCAGTCATAGCATCATCTAATTTTTTTGAAACCTTAAGTTTAACATCTAGCATTGCGTCACTTTCATCATCTTGAAGTTTATAATTCTTGACCTGACTAATAGATGTATCACCTTTACCAAATTTCCCTTTAGAAAATTTCTTTTCTAGCTTTAATGTTTTATAAATGTAAAAGTCATACTTCTTCCCATTAGTAATAGTCTTTCTCTTCGTCAAATTTATATCATCATATATGCTATCATCACTCATAATATTATAACTACCTTTTATTTTTTTTATTATTTAATTATTCCAATCTATAGTCAAAGAGTATATTAATCCACAAAGAAAATAAAAATTTTCTAAATTATTAATCACTTCAAGCTTTTATACTCTCAATATAAAATTCAGTTCCATTACAATTTATATTATATAATTTGACCACTTTTGATTGGAATTCATTAAATTATTGAGACTAAACCAAATCTGGTCAGTAAGGGATAATATATTTTGCAAATTAAAGACAAACATATCAGAAAATTTTTATCAAAGAAAATAGGACAATTAAATAATATAGTAGCAGGTCTGGACTCTTTGGTAACAGAAATTGGTAGTGATTACTATCGAGTAAGCATTTTCGGGTCTGCAAGAATTAAAAAAAATACAAATGAGTACAACCAAGTTTATGAATTAGCAAAAAAACTAGCTCAAAATAAAGCAGATATTGTTACAGGTGGAGGGCCTGGACTCATGGAAGCAGCAAATATAGGTGCTAAAGATGGAAGCCCAGATTCAAAATCTTTTGGGTTGCACATAGACTTACCGTTTGAAACAACGCCTAATGAGCACCTTGATGTAACCTTCCATCATAAAAAATTCTCATCTAGACTTGATGAATTCATGAGAATAAGTCATGCTGTAATAGTTACACCAGGTGGAATTGGAACAATATTAGAATTACTATATACATGGCAATTGATTCAAGTTGACCACATTACTCCTAGGCCTATAATTCTATTAGGAGATATGTGGAATGGCCTAATTAATTGGATGAAAGCAGAACCTTTGAAGCGAAATCTTATTAATAAAACTGACTTCGATAATATAGTAATTACTCAAAAAATTGATGAAGTAATACCTATATTAAAACCTCATATTAATAAATTTTATAATATTTAAATGATGAATGAGATTGCTACCATAAACCCAATGATAATTCCCAATAAAACTCCAACATACAAATATCCAAATGCTTTCTTATAATATTCACTCATGATGGACTTCTCCTAAGTCATGAATCAAAAAACATAATGAAATAAATTCATACATCAGTCAGGAGCACCGGTTATTAACTCATGACTGGCCAAGCATTTTCATTACAAATGATTTTCTTCTGAATAGTTTTCAATCAAATGATGAATATTCTGCTTTTTATTCATCGTGACCTTGGTTTCATAAGAATAATTACAACGGCAATTTGAATGAGGGGAAACATCCCATTCATCATTTGCTTTTAGATTTGATACTTTAAACAGCCCAGCTTGCATCTTTAATAAACATTCAATACAAGTATCTTCATCCGCAGGGCCATCTAACAAAACTTCATCATTGTCACTATAGTAAACCTGCTGATCATTCCATATTATAGATTTATCTATTTCATCTACTAATCTAATTGACTGGGATTCATTCAGGCCTAAATCGTTAAAGAACTCAAGTAACTTATTCATTAAGGACCTATTCCAAGTTAGTTTTTTTTTCATAATTGACTCCATTTTTATTATCAGAATTAGAGAACTATGATAGGAGAGGTGTGTAGTGTATATTTAGTCTTCAGAACTGCTAAAACAAAACCAATATCTATAAATATTAATTTAATAATTCAGAAACTAATCACAGTTTGTTTATTTATTTTAATAAAATTTTTATATATAATACAATATTTATAGAAAATTTAATTTTTTTTAAAAAATTAAATTTTTATGATTTTATTAAATAATATATTTATATTTTTATGTTATATTTATATTATTCTTAATAATATTAGAATTAATATAAATAATAAATAATAATATTAAATGAAAGGTATTAAATGATGAAAAAAATAATGATGCTAATCACTGCTTTTTGCGGTATCTTACTTGCTCAAGACACAACTTTCGAAAAATCCTCCCCCTGGGCTGTCTCTTGCGATGTAGCGAGTAGATATGTTTGGAGGGGAACAGATTTTGGTAATAGTCCTTCAATTCAGCCTGGTATCTCATATACATCAGGCTCTCTAACACTTGGTGCATGGAGTGCATGGCAATTTAGCGGATTAGCAAGCGAGAATGATCTGTATGCGTCTTACACATTTGGAGATTATTCAGTAACACTAACTGATTACTATTTTCCTGGCGCAGATTTTAATGAAACAGATGCTGAGACAGGTTCACATAACATAGAATTATCATTAGGCGGCGCATTTTCTGGAATAGGATTTACAACAGGCATGTTTCTAGTTGAGCCAGGATTTTATGGCGCTTTTGAAGAAGATGAGATCCCAATGTCTAAATATATTTCACTATCCTATGGTCCATTTATTTTAGAGCTTGGAGATGGTGGATATACAAGCGATGGTGAGTTTAATGCTGTAGGTATTGGAGTTACTGCATCAAATGACAAATACTCATGCACTTGGACTCTTAATCCAGATTCAGGACAAGCCTATTTAATAGCAACAATGGGATTATAAGTTACACTCCATTTTTCACATAATATCACTGATACCTTTAAATATCATTCTAAATTGATGTAAAAAGGTGTCAGTGGTATCTAATTTATTTCTAATTCTTTATTCATATTTTTACTATAAATATTTAAGTTACGAGCTAGATTTTTTTAATTATTAATAATTCTATTAATGATTACTTTAAAAAAGTTGAATTAAGTCAAGATCGCAACTGATTATTTATTTGAAAAAATTACATAAAAAATATCCATTATTTGACCCTGAGAAATTTCATGATGCATGTGGTGTAGGCTTTGTAGCAACAAAAAATGGAAAAGCCGACCCAAAAGTTCTTCCCTCAGCTTTATCTGCACTGCAAAGGTTAACTCATAGGGGAGCAAAAGCGTATGATGGAAATTCTGGAGATGGATCAGGAATTTTAGTTGATATTCCAAGAGAATTCTTCGTTGATTACTTATTAAAAAAACATTCATTAAAAATACCCAAAAATGAAACTCTAGCCATAGCATCAATTTTTGCAAAAGGCATTAATGATAAAACTATAGTTAATAGCTTCTTAGATCTAACAAAAAAAGAAAAAATAAAATTTTTATCATTGCGAAGAGTTCCTATAGATGAAAATGTTCTTGGTGACCTTTCAAAAGAGTCTAAGCCAAAAATATTACAGCTTATTTTCTCAACTAAGACCAAAGACAGCTCTAAACTTGAACGGAAGCTTTACTTAATTAGGAAAAAGGTTGAAAAAAAACTTTGCTCAAGGTATAAAAGATTTTATATATGCTCCTTTTCTTCAAAGACAATTATATACAAGGGATTATTAAGCTCAGATCAACTTGCAAAATTTTATAAAGATCTAAATCAGGATCTATTTGTTGTCAAAGTAGCCTTATTTCATGAACGATTTTCCACAAATACTTTCTCTAGCTGGGAAATGGCGCAACCATTTAGGATGATTGCTCATAATGGTGAATTCAATACTATAAAAGGTAGCAGGCTCTGGATGAATTCTAGGGAAGGTAATTTAGAATCAAAAGTTTGGAAAGATGATATTGATTTTCTAAAACCAATAACAAAAAGTACTGGAAGCGATTCTGAAAGTTTTGATAATTCTGCAGAGTTCCTAAAAATTAGTGGAAGAGATATTTTTGACACTATGATGATAATGATCCCCGATTCATACGAACAGACTGAAAAGTACTACAATAACAAAAAAATGAACAAGATGATGCGTGACTATTTCATCTACCATGAAAATTTCATGAAACCATGGGATGGCCCAGCAGCAATTGTTTTTACAGATGGAGATTTTGTTGGAGCTAAAATGGACAGAAATGGATTGAGACCGCTAAGGTACTCCATAACAAAGGATGGATTAATCATTATGGCATCAGAAGCAGGCATAGTTGATGTTGATGAAGATAATATTATAAGTAATTATCATATGAAGTCAGAAGAAATTTTTGGGCTTTCATTGGAAGATGGAGAGATTTTAGAAAACAAATATCTCAAGGCAAGAGAAGCATCAAAGAAGCCTTACGGTAAATTAGTTTCTGATAATTTAAAAGTTTTGAAAAGAGGAAATGCTGAAGACCAGTTTTATGGATTTGCAGCTTCAAAAAACAAAACACCACTGAATAAATTTGCTTCCTATAATATTTTTGATGAAGATATTAAAAAATTTATTGAACCACTTTCTGAGAATGTTAGTGAATCAATTGGTTCAATGGGAGATGATACACCTTTAGCAATATTATCAGATTTTGATAGAAAATTTTATGATTTTTTTAAGCAACAATTTGCTCAAGTAACTAACCCCCCTATTGATTCCTTAAGGGAAAACTCAGTTATGAGCCTGTATAAATATCTTGGTAGTGAAGATAATTTGCTAAATAACACTCCAACAAAAAATAGTGCAATACGAATTTCTACTCCAATTCTCTCTTTAAAAGAAATAAATGAATTAAAAAGTTTTAACTCTTGGTTTCCCCATGAAGAAATAGACTGCCTATATAAAATTGGATCTAAACTTGATTCAAAAATAGAATCAATAAAGAAAAATTGTGAAAAATCAATTTTAAATGGAAATAAAATTATATTTTTAACAGATCAAAATCTAAAGCTAGACCACACCCCCATCCCGATGTTGCTTGTAATATCTGCTGTTCATCATCATTTAATTGAAAAAAAATTAAGGAGTAGAGTTTCTTTAATTGCAGTGACAGGTGATGTAATAGAAGATCATCATTTTGCAGCCTTGATATCTTTAGGGGCTAGTGCAATCTATCCACATTTTGCCTATGAAATAATTTTTAAAAAGAATAGTGAGGTTAAATATTACAAAAGATTAAAAAATTATCGAGCCTCAATTGAAAAAGGTTTGCTTAAAATAATGTCAAAAATGGGAATTTCAACATTAAGTGGCTACCATGGTAGTATGCTACTCAATACAGCAGGCATAGGTCATAAACTTCTTAAAAAATATTTTCCATCATTAAATGGTCAATTAGGAGGACTAGAACTAAATGATTTGGAAAAATATTTGAAGAGGAAATATGATAATTCTATTAAAGATTTTGAATTAGAAAATATTAGAGATATAAACTTATTTCGTTTTAGAAAAAATGGTGAACTTCATGGATATAATCCATTAGTATTTAAGAAAATCCAAGATCTATCAAAAGAAAAAGAACCAATAAAAAAAGTTGAAAATGATCTAATATACATCAGAGACCTTTTAAAATATTCTAGCAAAAGAGAACCATTAAATTTTAATGAAGTAGAAAAATCCTCATCCATTCTAAAAAGATTTGGTTCTGGTGGGGTTTCATTTGGAGCAATATCTGAGAAAGCACATTTAGAACTTGCGAAGGGTTTTGCGATGGCTGGTGCAAGGAGCAATACTGGAGAAGGAGGAGAAGCAAAAAATAGATATAGTATTTCAAACCAAGATAAATTAATTAACTCAACTATTAAACAAGTGGCTAGTGGAAGATTTGGAGTAAATGCTGAATATTTATCAGCGGCTCAAGAAATACAAATCAAGATTGCCCAAGGAGCTAAGCCTGGTGAAGGTAGTCAACTTCCTGCATTTAAAGTATCTAATGCTATAGCATCTGCAAGATCAGCTGTACCTGGCATACCTCTGATTAGCCCACCTCCCCATCATGACATTTATAGTATTGAGGATATAAAACAACTTATTTATGATTTAAAAGATGTCAACCCTCGTGCAAAAGTTTCTGTTAAACTAGTAGCTCAGCCTGGAGTAGGTGTTGTAGCTGCTGGCGTTGCTAAAGCTGGTGCTAATATTATTCTAATTTCAGGTTCCGATGGAGGAACTGGAGCAACGCCATTAGGTTCACAAAAACATGCTGGCTTTCCATGGGAGTATGGGCTAGCTGAAACGCACCAGACACTCGTAGCGAATGGACTAAGAGAGTATGTAACATTAAGAGTTGATGGAGGGCTAAAGTGGGCTAAAGATATAATTTTTGCAGCAATCTTAGGTGCAGAAGAATACGATTTTGGGACTTCAGCTCTCGTATCTTTAGGCTGCGTGATGGCAAGGCAATGCCATATGAACACATGTCCTGTTGGCATTGCGACTACTGACCCAAAGTACGAAAAAAAGTTTAAGGGCTATGCGGAAAACGTAGAATCATATTTAAATGATATATCCAAAAAAGTGCAAAATGAATTACAAGAATTAGGTTTTAATAAATTACATGATGTAATTGGCAGAACAGATTTACTAAGTATTTCAAAGAAATATAAAAGCTTAGTATTAGAGCGAAATATTGACCTTGATGGAATATTAAACCCTAAAGCAAAAAAAGGTTTGCCACTCCAATCAGAGATGAAAATTAGATTCTCTAACTATCGCAGAGAAAAAACATTAGATGAAAAAATAATTGGTGAAATTAGGCAAGATATTGTCATGCAAGGTCATGCAATAATCGAACAAAAAATATTCAACACAGATAGAGCGATGGGGGCAAGGCTATCAGGAGAAATTTCATATTTATTTGGCAGTGAGAATTTTAAAGGTAAAATACAGTGTAAATTAACAGGCACTGCTGGCCAAAGCTTTGGCGCATTTCTAAGTAATAATATTGAACTACGATTAAAAGGCCTAGCAAATGACTATGTAGGTAAAAGCATGTCATCTGGGATTATATCTGTAAGAATGCATGAGAAGCTTCGAAATAAAAGTACTAAAAATTCATTAATTGGTAATGTTGCTCTTTACGGTGCTACTGGTGGAGAATTATATGTTGAAGGCAAAGGAGGTGAAAGGTTTGCAGTAAGAAATAGTGGCGCTTCCGCTATCATTGAAGGAATAGGAAACCATGGCTGCGAATATATGAGCCAGGGTACTGTTGTTGTCTTAGGCATTATTGGTAAAAATTTTGGTGCAGGAATGACAGGTGGGATAGCATTCATATATAATAAAAAACGCTTATTAAAAAACTATCTTAATCATGATTTTGTTCTTGAGTCAAACGTAGATAATAAAAAAGACGAAAATATTATTTTAGACCTAATACGAAATCACGTTTTTCATACAAATTCCAAACTAGGAAGTATAATTTTAAAAAATTGGGAAACTGAAAAATTCAACTTCAAAAAAATCACACCTAAAGCTACAAGAACTCTAAATATTGAGTCGATATATGACTCTCACATATCTACAAGAATTTAAAATTCTAATTTTTTAATTAAAGACCTATCCACATAACTAGAGCATATTAAACATAAAATTGATTAATTATCCTTGATCATTTAATCATGGTCAATACTCATTAAATATTACACGATAATAGATAAAATGCTTATTTTTAAGACCATAATGAGGTCTATTTCATCATATAAAATTTTATTAATTGCGCACTTAATCATTACAGCAACTAGTGCTCAAAACACTGCTTTAGATTTTGACGGAAGTAACGATTACATTCAGATTACAGATGATAATTCTCTAGATATTAGTAGTTCAATTACTTTGAGTGCTTGGATATATCCAACAAGTATTACGAATAAAGATGGAATCTTAGCAAAACGCACATCCACTGAAAATAGTGGTGATTGGGCTCTAAGATTTACAACTGCAGGAAATTTAAGATTTTATATATGGGATGGAGATGCAAGTAATGGCTCTACTAGTTCTAATTCTTCTATTTCATTAAATACCTGGACTCACATTTCGATAACGCATGATAATTCAACAAATACAACTAAATTTTACATCAATGGATTATTAGATAATACAAGCACTAGTCTTTCCAAAAACTTGGCTGGTAATAATTCAAATGCTTATGTAGGGTGGGATGGTCAGCAAGGAGATAAGTTTTTCACTGGAAAAATCGATGAAGTTCGGTTATGGGATGACATTCGCACACAAACAGAGATCAAAGCAAATATGCATACTGAACTATCTGGTAGCGAGGCTAATC
>JAYPIC010000071.1:0-1696 GCA_038127595.1 bacterium
AAGGAATTTGTAAATAATGTAAAAGATCTAGCCAAAGGTACTAAAGTATTTGATTCCATCAAGCCAGGAGAACAGTTTATAAGTATCATTCACAAGGAAATGATAAAAACTCTTGGGGATTCAAATTCTAAATTAGATTTACCATTAAGACTAAACTCGATTATGCTGATTGGAACGCAAGGCAGTGGTAAAACAACAACCGCGTCAAAACTTGCATTTAGGCTCAAAAATGATGATAAAAAAGTGCTTCTTGTTGCTGCTGATACGTATCGACCAGGAGCTATTGTTCAACTTAAAACTCTGGGCAAACAAATAAATACTACAGTTTACTCAGATGAAACCAATGATCCTGTTAAGATTTGTACTAATGCTTTAGTTAAGGCAAAAAATGAAAATTTCGATGTAATCATTTATGATACTGCTGGTAGGTTAAACGTTGATGGCGAGATGATGCTTGAAATTCAAAATTTAAAAGATAAATTATCTCCGAATGAAATTTTTTATATTGCAGATAGTATGACTGGGCAAGATGTCATTTCGTCAATAAAGACTTTTGATGAGGCAATTAATCTAACAGGCGTAATTATGACTAAGCTTGATGGTGACGCCAGGGGAGGGTCTATTCTTTCAATACGAAGTGTTACCAATGTGCCAATTAAATTTGTAGGGATTTCTGAAAAATATGATGGACTCCAGGTATTTAACGCAAAACAAATTGCAGATAGGATACTCGGTTTTGGTGATATCTTATCTTTAGTAGATCGCGTAGAAAAAGTAATGAAGGAAGAGGATGCTGTAAAATTAGAAGAAAGATTGGCAAATAATACTTTTGATTTTAATGATTTTCGTACTCAAATACATCAAATGCGCCAAATGGGATCTATGACTGATTTAATTAGTATGATTCCTGGAATTAGTCGTAAAATTAAGGGTTTGAGTTTTGATGAAAATCAAATATTATGGACAGAAGCGATTATTAACTCGATGACACCATATGAGAGATCAAAACCAGAAATAATAAATGCTAGTAGAAAAAAGAGAATTGCTTTAGGCAGCGGTAGAAGCGTATTTGAAGTAAATACCCTATTGAAAAAGTTTTTCGAAATGAAAAAAATGATGAAAAAAATGAACCTAAATAAGACTAAATTTTCTACTAAAAAATTACTAAGAAATTTTAGATAAAAGGAGATTGCTTTGGCGACGAAAATAAGATTAAAACGAATTGGGCGAAGAAATAGGCCGTTTTACAGGTTGATCGTGATTGATTCTAGGAAAAAGAGAGATGGTGCAGCTATTGAACAAGTAGGTTGGTACAATCCCATTGCTGATGAGAATTCTTATGACATAAAAGGTGATAGGGTTTTACATTGGTTAGGAGAAGGAGCCATACCATCTGACGCTGTTAAAAAAATTATGCGTCAAGAAGGTTTATCATTGCGTTGGCATCTAATGCAACAAGGTGTTGATGAAAAAGAAATTGAAAAGGAAATGAAAAAATGGGAGTTAAACCGCGAAAATGTTTTAGCGGATAGAGAAGCGAAAAAAGCTGAAAAGCTATTGAAAAAGAAGGAAGCATCTCAAGCAGAGGCTGCACCAGAAGCTCCAGCTGAAGAAAAAGCTGAGGAAGCTCCTGAAGCAGAGGTTGCATCAGAAGCTCCAGCTGAAGAAAAAGCTGAGGAAGCTCCTGAAGCAGAGG
>JAYPIC010000071.1:1796-9061 GCA_038127595.1 bacterium
GTTGCATCAGAAGCTCCAGCTGAAGAAAAAGCTGAGGAAGCTCCTGAAGCAGAGGCTGCACCAGAAGCTCCAGCTGAAGAAAAAGCTGAGGAAGCTCCTGAAGCAGAGGTTGCATCAGAAGCTCCAGCTGAAGAAACTGATAATAACACTGAAGAAGAAGAATAAAATAACTAAAGGAGTAAATTATGTTAGAATTTATAGAGATTGCCGTCAAACTACTTGTTGATAAGCCTGATGAAGTAAAAGTTAATATAGTTGAAACAGAACAGCGTTTAATATATGAGCTTACTGTTGGCGAAGGTGATTATGGTAAAGTAATCGGTAAACATGGTCGCAATATTTCGGCCCTTAGAACCATAGTATTTGCTGTTAACGCAAAGCAAGGTGGTAAAAGAGCTCGTTTAGATGTTATTGATTAAAGCATATTGGAAATAAGCCTAAATGGTTCATGCCATAGCAAAAATTACAAATACATCTGGTCTTAGAGGTGAGGTTAAGCTTAGACCTTTATCGAGGTACAGCATTGATTACATAATGACCAAAGATCTTCACATTGGACAAATTGAAAATAATTTATCAGCATTGAAACTTGAGAGCAAAGTTGGTGATGGTAAAAAAATGAAATTCAAATTCCAAGGTATTGATTCTTACATAGAAGCTGAAAATATTGTTGGGAAAACTATATATATTGATTCTGAAAAAGATGATAATATTAATTTCATTGGAGAAAATGTGATTGGGTTCTCTGTTGAGACTGAATCTGGCAAAAAAGCTGGAATTCTCAAAGATGTTATGTGGTTGCCTGCTAATGATGTTTATATACTTCTTAAAGATGGAAAAGAATTGCTAGTTCCTGTTCTTGATGAATTTATTATTTCTTTAAACATGGATGATAAAAAGCTAATCATAGCTGATGTTGATGGATTATTGGATATATGAAAATATCAATTATTACTTCCGTACCTTCTTTGGTTAATAATTTTGCCGAAAATACTATGCTTCGAAAAGCTATTGGTGGAAATATTGTAGACTTTCATATTATTGATGTGCGTGAATTTGCTGATAATAATTACAAGCAAATTGACGATATTCCATATGGAGGCGGAGATGGAATGGTCCTCATGGCAGAGCCCCTTATGAAAGCAATTGAATATTCATTTGAGCTTCTGTCCTCTGAAATTGAAGACACTAGAGTTATTTATCCATCCCCTCAAGGGAAAAGGTGGGATCAAAAAGAAGCCCAAGAATGTGTTTCAGTTGAAAACTTTATTTTTATCTGCGGTAGATATAAAGGGATAGATCAACGAGTTGTTGATAAATATGTTACACACGAATATTCTATAGGTGATTACGTTATTTCTAATGGGGAATTAAGTAGCATGGTTTTAATTGATAGTATTATCAGATTGAATCCTGGCACGTTGAACAACATACAATCTGCCAAAACAGATAGCTTTTCAACAGAGTTATTGGATCACCCTCATTACACAAGACCAAGAGTAGTTGATGGCTTAAGTGTTCCGGAAGTACTAATTGGTGGGCATCACGACAACATTAGAAGTTGGAGAAAGGATAAGTCATTAATGATCACTCGTGAAAAACGACCTGACTTATGGAAAAAATATAACAAAAAAATTAAAGAGATGGAGTATAATCATGAATAAAGTGCAAGAAGCTACCAAAGAATATCTAAAAAAAGATATTCCTGATTTTGATACAGGTGACACATTAATTGTTAGTGTTTTAGTTCGGGAAGGAAATAAAGAAAGAGTTCAAAATTTTGAAGGGGTAGTCATAGGTAGAAGAGCAGGAAATAGCTTGGATGCTTCATTTACAGTGAGAAAGATTTCAAATGGGGTTGGTGTTGAACGTATTTTCCCACTTCACTCACCGATGATCTCTAGTATTACCGTAAAAAGAAAAGGCAAAGTAAGAAGAGCTAAATTAAATTATTTAAGAAATATTTCAGGTAGTAAAGGAACCAGAATAAAAGAAAAACGTTAGTATTAAATGCGTTAATTTGCATATTAATACTATTGATGAACCGTTAGCCCCTGGTTTAGAAAGATCTAACCCAGGGGTTTTTGTTATTTATGAAAAATAATTCCATATTAAGATCTATGCCTTCTGTTTCTTCGATTATAAACAAAGTAAAGAGAGAAGTGCAAATTCATGAAAATTATTTGAATTACCTCATAAACTCAGAACTTGATGTTACCAGACAACAAATTTTGGATAATGGTATAAAAACTAATAAGGAGCAAATTTTAAATAATATATCAGATGCTGTTATAAAAAAATCTAAATCTTCATTTGTAAATATAATTAACGGGACAGGGATTGTTTTACATACTGGCTTTGGTCGTGCACCTTTTTCTGGTTCACATTTAAAAAATGTTTCTGATAAGTTAGACGGATATTCTAGTCTAGAGTATGACCTAGAAAAAAATATTAGAGGTGATAGACAATCCCATATCGATAAACATATTGCGTCTATTTGTGGTAGTCAAAATTCTTTAATCGTGAATAATAATGCAGCAGCTCTTTTATTGATTATTAATTCGCTAGCCGACAATGCTGAAGTAATTTGCTCTAGAGGTCAAATTGTTGAGATTGGAGGATCGTTTCGGATTTCTGAAATAATTAAAAAAGGAGGTGGGGTTTTAAAAGAGGTGGGTTCAACAAATAGAACTCACAAGTCAGATTATGAAAATGCAGTGTCTAAGGATACAAAATTAATTCTATGGGTTCATACTAGTAATTATACGATTAGTGGTTACACTAAAGAAGTGTCCTTAGAGGAAATGGTTTCAATTGGGCAAAAGCATAATATTCCTGTTGTTGCTGATTTAGGTAGTGGATCTATTTTGGGGATGGATAAATATGGAATTCCGTCAGAATTGCCCGTTAAAGAAATTGTGAAAAAAAAACCAGATGTAACGCTTTTCTCAGGCGATAAAATGTTGGGTGGACCGCAATCAGGAATTATATTATCATCGAATGAAATCATAAATTTAATTAAATCAAATTCTATTTACCGTACAGTAAGATGCGATAAAATAACTATAGCATTATTAGATGATATAATTAGAAGTTTTGAGAAGAATGGTTTTTTAAAAACAAACTTATCCCTGGAATTGTTGACCCAGTCAAGAAAAGATTTAATGATTACCGCTAATTATATAATTGATAAAATACCATCAAAATTGATTGATGAATTAGGAATAAAAATCATTGAATCGATGGTTGAAGCAGGTAGTGGTTCTCTTCCAGAGAAAAATATTAGAAGTATTGCGCTAAAGTTTAAACCTAGTAAATATTCAGTAAATCATGTTTCTGATCATTTCAGAAGAAGCCCAAAACCAATAATTGGTTACATAAAAAAAGAATCATACTTTATAGACTTAAAAGCTGTTTTGCCTCATCAAAAAGATAACATAGTTGGTGCAATAAAAAGTATTTAGTTATGCAGCAAGTCGTCATTGGAACTGCAGGTCATATTGATCATGGTAAAACTGCTTTAGTCAAAGCATTAACCGGAATTGATACTGATACCTTATTACAAGAGAAAAATAGAGGTATCACAATTGATTTGGGGTTTGCTTATTTAAATGAAAAAATAACAATAGTTGATGTGCCAGGGCATCAAAAATTCATTCGAAATATGGTTGCAGGTGCTTCAACTATTCATTTAGGATTATTAGTTGTTGCAGCTGATGATGGAGTAATGCCTCAAACATTAGAGCACTTACATATTTTAGATAGCCTGGCAATAATCAACGGCATAATTGTAATTACAAAAATAGATACGGTGGATGATGAATGGATTGAGATGGTAATTCAAGATATTGAAAAAATTAAAAAGGGCACTGTTTTATCGTCATCTAAAATCATCAAAGTTGATAGTTTATCAGGAAAAGGGATAAATAACTTAAAAGAAAATATCTTAAGCTTGGCAAATACAGTTAAACTGCCTGTTAGTTCAGAAAATTTTAAATTATACGTTGACAGAGTATTTAGTAAACAGGGGCATGGCACTATAGTTACAGGCACAGTTAAAAGTGGAGTGATTTCTAATGGTGATGTAGTGGAGTTATTGCCAGATAAAATTCAAGCAACTATCAGAGGGATACAGACCCATGGTGGAAATACAAATAGTGTATCAATGGGTGATAGGGCCGCTTTAAATTTATCAAAAATCGAATTAGGTGTTGTAAGAAGAGGTACTATCTTATCCGAACCAAAAAAAATTACAGTAACAGATACAATTTTTGCTTAAATTAAAATTTATAATCATACAAATTGGAAAATTAAGAACAACCAAAGAGTTCGAACTCATTTAGGAACTAGAGAAGTATTAGCTAGATTGAAATTTCTTCATAGAAATAAGGAGAATAATTACAATTGTTTAATTCACTTTGAAAAGAAAGTTGGGGTTACTATTAATGAGTTGTTTTTAATTCGTTCATATTCGCCTATGGAAACAATTGCAAATGGAAAAGTATTGGACTTAGGAAAAAGTATAGAAAAAAAATTGATTAAAGATTATCCACTGGATTTGAACGAAAGAATTATTTTTTTGATAAAAAGTTGCTCTAATAATCCTAAATCATTGGAACAATGGAGCAAAACTTTTTTTTTGACAGATAGTGTAATGTTGGATATGCTAGGATCTAATGATTCTATAAAAATAGATAATGATATGGTTTTTTTAAAAGACGATTTAATGTATTGGAAAAAAACTGTTTTAGAATACGTTAAAGGCTTATTAAACAGTTCTTCATTGCGAGGATATATTGAAATGAATAAAATTTGTAATAAATTTAACTTCTCTTCAAAATGGGCGCATTACATTGTAAAAAGTTTGGTTGCTGATGGAGTACTAATTTTAAATAATGGCAAAGTTGAATTAGTGGGCCAGTCAAATAGCTTAAATAAAAAAACAAAGGATTATATTAGGACAATTAAAAAAATAATTAATGAGTCTCAACATGAGATTATTCCTATTAAAGATTTACATAAAAAATCTTCGCTTAATCCAAAAATAATAAATGAATTAGTATTTTTCATAAAAAAGAGGCAAGAAGTTCATTTAATAAATGGTGATTTAATAATTAGTTCAAAGTCATTTAATAATTTAATTCATTCATTGAATGATCACTTTGTGAACAATGAAACTTTATCAGTTTCTGAGTTTAAAAACATAACAGGCTTAACGCGTAAAAATGCAATTCCCATACTTGAATATCTAGATAAGTGCACTTATACTATAAGAAATGGTGCAGAAAGATTAAAAGGAGATTATTCTTTTGAGTAAAAGCTCCAAAACACCTTTAATGGTGCAATATGATGAAATTAAATCAAATTATTCTGATTCTATTTTACTCTTTAGGATGGGAGATTTTTATGAAACATTTGGTCAAGATGCTACAATTGCCTCAGATATACTTGGCATAGTTCTTACCAAGAGATCAAATGGAAAGGCATCAGATGTTAACCTGGCTGGTTTCCCTTACCATTCATTGGATAATTATCTACCAAAACTTATCAAAGCTGGACATAAAGTAGCAATTTGTGAGCAAATTGAAGATCCAAGGCAAGTAAAAGGTATCGTCAAAAGGAAGGTTATTGAAGTTGTTACTCCAGGAACTATCACATCAGAAAAAGTATTAGATGCAAAAAAGAACAATTATATAGCTAGCTTAATACAAGTAAAAGATTCATTTGGGTATTCAGTTATTGATACTTCGACTGGAGAGTTTTATGTAGGTGAATGTCAATCAGATGATTTGTATGAGACCCTCTCAAAATATAACCCTAGTGAAATTCTTTTGCCAAAATCAATTAGTTATAATATTCAAGATTGGTTTATAAAACTTCGACCTTATGTTACATCAATAGAAGATCTTCATTTTAATTATGATAGTGCATATAGAAACTTAGTTGGTCATTTTAAAGTTAATTCTTTGAAAGGTTTTGGGTGCGAGCACCTATCAAATGGAATCATTGCAGCAGGAGGCCTTTATTTATACCTAAAAAATAATTTATCAAAAAATGTCAATCATCTTAAAAGAATCAGTCCCGTTAATGATACTGGTTTTATGGGTTTGGACGGATATACAATAAGAAATTTAGAAATATTTGACTCTATTTCATCTCATAATATTAATGGAACATTAATAAACTGTATCGATACCACAATGACCTCTGGGGGAGGGAGATTATTGTATAAGTGGCTAAGAAACCCATTGGCAGATAGAAAAAAAATTGAAGGCAGATTGGAAATTGTTGAAAAATTCATTTCAGATAAAAATATACTTAAACAATTGAGATTAAGGTTAAAAAAAACGTTAGATATAGAGAGACTAATTTCAAAAATAAGTAGAGGTAGCGGTACACCTCGTGAATTAATCGGCTTACATGATACTCTACATATTTATGATAAATGCATTAAAGACTTTAAAGAGATAGAAGAATTTGAAAAATTTGTGCTCCCATACAAAAACCTTGATGCTGTAAAGTTTAAAATAATGAAAACCTTAAATGAGGATGCTCCTCAATCAATAAAAAAAGGCAATGTCATAAAAACAGGTGTAAGTGAAACATTAGATGAATACAGAGAAATATTAAAAAATGGGAAAAATTGGATAATTGAATTTCAAAAAAAAGAAAGAGATCGGTTAGATATTTCAAGTCTTAAAGTAAGCTTTAATAAAGTTTTTGGTTATTATATTGAAATAACCAAGGCGCACCAGGGAAAAGTTCCAGAAGAATATGTTCGAAAGCAAACTCTAGTTAATTCAGAAAGATACATTACTGAGGATCTAAAGCTATATGAAGAAAAAGTTCTGAATGCGGAAAGTAATATTTATGATTTTGAAAATGAACTTTTTCAAAAACTCATTATTGAAGTATTAGAGGAAATATTTTCAATTCAAAATAATGCGTTAATATTTAACGAGATTGATGTTCTTTCAAGTTTTTCATTTTTAGCTAGATCAAAAACATTAAATAGGCCAAAAATTAAGGATCGTTCATCTCTTAACATTAAAATTGGTAGACATATTGTAATTGAGGATTTATTGCCAGCAACACAGAAGTTTATACCGAATGATTTGAATATGGATATCGAGGCCAACCAGATTCATTTAATCACAGGTCCAAATATGGCGGGTAAATCAACTTTTCTCAGACAGACTGGCATCATTGTGCTTTTAGCTCAGATTGGTAGTTTCGTTCCTGCAGAAATAGCAGAAATTGGAATA
>JAYPIC010000072.1:0-3965 GCA_038127595.1 bacterium
CCTCTGTACCGATCCAAGGAACGGATGCAATGAAATCCCAAAGATTAGATGTGTCTGGTTGGAACTCTACTGGATTACGGTACCAAGAAAAACCACCTCCACTATTATTGCCAGAAAAACTGGTAAAGGTTACATCATAATACTCTTGTGTCTCGTTGAGGAATAATGAAAATACAGGAACCCCTGCAACCTGCTGTATTAGGGTCTGGTTTACATTATATCCTGATTGTAAGACTGCAGCATTCCAAGAGGTATAATCCAAATCTGAGTAGCTTTCATCTAGTGTTGCGCCCCACCTCCAACTTGTACCGAATGGCCCATTAGGAGCGTAACTATCTTGAGAATAAATATTAAAGATACCCTGATTATTGGCTCTAGTTAACCACACGGTTTCTGAGATACGATCTTGGTTCTCCTCTAAGGTCCAGTCTGCATTATTTTCTTTGGTAAAATAAACAATATCTGGTTCCGGGTTTACTTTTCTCCATGTTGAGAACTGTGTAAATGGTAAGGATGGGTCTACCTGACCAGGCTTCCATACAAGATGCATCTGCTTTCCTTGGTCATTTGGTACGTCACGTAAGCTTAATACTTCTGGACGGTGATCTGCGATATGAACAGTAAACTGCTCACTTACCACATACTCACTGTCTGATACGCTTACAGTAAATACATACTCCCCATCTTGCTCTGGCTGACCAACCATCTTTGAACCATCTAATGATATCCAAGCAGGTGCTCCTTCAAGGGTGAAAAAGATATCAGAGTCGATGTCATCTGCATAAAGCCAATGTTCTAACCCTGTCGTCATATCTCCAGTAGCATGAAAATGATCTATCGTAAAAAATGGCGGGTCATTCACTGGAACAACCTCAACGGTAAACTCCTCTACATCCGAAGCTCTGCTCATGTTATCATTGGCAACAACAACGATCTCTGCTGTTCCATTCCAATCTGCATCAGGTATGATATAAAGTAAAGTATCCTCTACAAAAACAGATACTCTGTTCTGAGAGCTATACGCATACACGTTTAACTCAGCATTATCAATATCACTAGCAAATACAGTTAGAACCAAAGAAGAGTCTTCATGCATCGAGGTATCTACAAAAGAAGACAATACTGGAGCATCATTCATCGGTTCTACAAAAAGATGTATCATTGCAGTATCCGCTAGAAAATCATTTACGCCACCAGTAGTACCATTATCTGTTACAGAAAACTGAAAACTATCAGCACCAAAGAAGTCTGGATTAGGAGTGTAAGTAAACGCTCCAGAGGTATCTATTATGCTTAGAGTGCCGTTTAAAACATTTAAAGTAACGCTGTAAGTTAAATCTTGCATATCTACATATAATGGGAAATGATCACCATCTTCAGCAGTTAGATTACCGCGAAGCGTATCATCTTCTACAATCATAAAATGATCAGCCATTGCGATAGGTTTATCATTTACTTCAGATACTTCTATAGTCACAGTAGCAGGCTCACTGTAGTCTGTACCATCATAGGCTACGTAGGAAAATGAGTCTGAACCAAAAAAGTTATTGTACGGAGAGTACGAAACGCTAGCATCTGAGCTGAACACAAGCTCACCATGAAATGGACCATCTAAGATTGTATAACTGATAGGATCATTATCAGCATCTTGAGAAACAAGATCAATAGTGCTATACGCGTCTTCTACTGAATTAGAAACAAATGAACTGGCTATAGGGGGGTTATCATTTGTATCTGAGCCATCAGACCATGTTGCTCCAGAAATTTGGCCAGTATATTGACCACTTATTGTATTATAGGCTGTAATTCCCATACCTTCATTAAACTCCCAAAAAGCAACGGGCTGGTTATCAGAAAAATCTCCTCCACTCAACAAGAAAATATCTTCCTGATTTAAAGCAGTTTCGAAAATAGATATATCATCAATACTACCTTCAAAAAATTCTATATCATCACGAATGTCTCCACCTACAAAAGTATTGATATCAGATCGAAGGTTTACTACTCCATTTGAATTAGACCCAACCTCAACACCATCCACGTACATTCTACCTCCTGAAATAGAGCCATCCTGCACAATAACGACATGATGCCACAAACCATCTGCATAAGAATTGGATGAGGTAACATTCCATCTAAACACGCTATCATATGTGCGGAAATACAATTTACCATCCGACATCATTTCCAGATGGTACTGTCCTAACCATCCAGTATTTCCATATTCACGTTTTTGGAAGATATGTGCTGCCTGACCCGATGTAGATGTCTTCAACCATAAAGATATGGAAAAATCACCACTTCCCGATAAAATATTTGGCCCAAAATCAACAAAATCATTAAGACCATCAAAGTTCAAATAGTAATTATCATCATTTAATATTGTTCCAATCGGTTCAATAAACTCATCTCCAAATTTTTGTGATAAATTCCATGTAATTCCAGGAACCCACATTTCTGCTCCATACTCATAAGCACCAATGTCGGGTGCAACGCCAACATAGCCATCTGTAAATCCGTCAATTACTATTCCTGCATCAACTAAAATTGAGTCAGGGTTTGGTCTAAAGTCTAAATTCTCAGGATCCATAATTAATCCCTCAATGTTTCTGCCAAGTTCATAACCATTTACATTGTTTGAATAGAGTCCTGGGACTGGGTAATCTTCAAATGTACCACTTCTATGCCCAGAGATCTTATTGGCGACATTATTAAATGTTTCCGTGCCCTCATTTCCACCTTGTCCAATCATGATCAAAATGTCATTTTTGTTATCTGGACCATACAGTACTGTATTATTGTAAATTTTAAATTCATACCCTTTTGCCATGATTCCAGCATTATCAAGACCCCAAAAAACATTATGATGCATAATGCCGTTATTACTTTCTCCATTTCCATCAAACCTTGCACCATATTTTACTGAGCTATGAAGCCAGTTATAACTGATCTCAGTACCTGGAGATTGTCCAGTCATTACCTGAACCATTGCCCCATCACCCTGCATATGCCCAGTATCAGATATGTTATTAAGCGTGATAAGTCCAGCATCGCCTGGGTTTAAGGTCGCAGAGGCTCCTAGCTTGTGCATAGTGTTTCTGCGAATGATATTATTTGCTCCACCCATTTGTATCGTTGTCATAAGTGAATTAAGATCAGTAACACTATAATCTATGTGATAAAAATAACAGTCTTCGATTGTGTTATTGTGAGAATACATTTCCAAAGCAGAGCCATCGGTGTACCTAAAAGCACTTTTAGAAACTGTACAAAAACTACTGTTCCGAAATACAGACATTTCAGGCTGCGTATTTATTACGCCGAGCATTCTTTTATGACAGCTCGGGTACCATAAATTGCAATTTTCAACAACAGAGTAATCTGAATTATCAAAATGAAATGTTGTGCCAAAAAATTCTAACCCTCGAATTTCTACATAATCTGAATTGGCTATACTAAATGCATAACTCTGCACCTTGCCTCTAATGCTCAGGCTATTGGGGTTTTGGCCTTGCGGGGTCCAAAAGTATAACATTTTTTCTGCATGATCAAAAAACCACTCCCCTTCGCTATCTAAAAATTCTAATTTTCCTTCCAGGTAGTAATCATGATGTTTTACTTTCCACTCGTTTTCAGGAACAGGGTCATATGTAATCATGCTACCTGAATGAGTATTAATTTTCCTTGTCCACGTACGAAAAGAGCCAACATTTAAAATAGCAATTGCATCTACAACACTAAACCCGATCGAGGAAAGATCTACATTGCCATGAGGTTTATCAATCAAGGTACCATTTTCATATGCAGGTTCTTGGGATTGATCCATTGTGCCGTGAGCCCAGTGGTTTTCTTTATCCCACACACTTCCATCGTCAAAATTTGCATTTGGCCATCTAGCCATTACCTGTTCTTTTCTATCTAAAAACAATTGCCATATATCAAAGTCAAGCTCTGTCTTCCATATG
>JAYPIC010000072.1:3975-8768 GCA_038127595.1 bacterium
GTTACTCCAAACAGTTGTTATTGGCCTAGTTCCATCAATGACAACCCTGTCGTTATTGAAAGGTTGAAAAATAATTGATTCGCCTTGTGATCCGGATGCATTGTTCAACGTCACCTCTTCGTGATACGATCCTTCCAATATGTTTATGATATCACCTCCCACAACGACATCAGCAGCTTTTTGAATTGTTTTAAATGGAGAATTTATTGTCCCAGGGTTCTCATCACTGCCTTGATTGGATACATAATAATTCGATGCAAAACAGTACCCACAAATAAGTATGAATAATACAAATCTCTTCATAAAAAATTCCTTAATTCGCAAACAAATGAAAATAGTTAGTAAATGCAATCCAAATTTAAAATAGTATTTATTCTAAATGGCATATCATAATTAGTTTTTGTAGATGTCAATTGATCAAAATAATCCAGAAGAGATCTTCCAAGAAGAACTTCAAGATCTTCACTCCGCTGTTAAAGATGCAGCCCATGAATATCATCTTTTTACTATTGCAACGAGCTCCAATAATATTCCGGAACTTAGAACAGTAGTTCTTCGAGATATAGATCTAGATAACTATAAAATTAGTTTTCATACAGATTCAAGAAGTCCCAAATACAATCAATTAATAAAAAATCCTTCAGTTTCTGCTCTTTTCTACAGCATAAGTAAAAGAACTCAGATAAGGATAAAAGGTAATGCGGAAGCATCAAAAGACAAAAAGCTACTTAGCTCACTTTGGGATAAGCTTAGTAAAGATAGTAAAGAATGCTACCAAGGGGAGATTCCACCAAGTGGAATCATGCCAGATACAAAAATCTTAAATGACATTATTGACGATCCAAGCATGGATAATAACAATTTTGGTTTTGAAAATTTCTCTAGAATCACAATTGATGTATCTTCATTTGAAATACTTCGCCTTCATCATCTAGGTCACAAGAGGCTATTATGCGATTTATCAAAAAACGACACCAGTTTCCAGTGGATAGCATCTTGAAGTATTATCTTCAAATATTTTTTAGTTTTACCATTCTTTTTATTGCTCTTACTTCATCTGGGTGTACAAGGCTTTATTTCGGGCCAAATAATGTGCCAAAATTTTCTACCACACAACCGAATGAGCTTGGGCCAAATGTTAGTGTCTGGGAGGATGGTCTTCGTACCTCTGGAGATAGAAATGAGTTTGAGTGGTGGTATTTAGATGCAAAATTAGATGATGGTTCAGTTTTAGTTACCTATTTCTGGAAAGTGCACTTTATCGCAGACCAGTATTTCATTGGATTTAATTACAGAGACAAAGATGGAAATGATTTTTTCAAATTAAAATATTTTCGATCGAAAGATGTCTCTTTTTCTTCGGACAGTTGCGATGTTGTGTATGGCAACAATACTTTTAAAGGCAACCTCCAGAACTACACAATCAAAATAGACCCAGATGATTTCGATGGCATTGGTATCAACCTAAATCTTAAATCCACTCTAAAACCATACAGACCTCAAGATGGCATTATCAAAGCTGGTGATGACTATTTTGCATGGCTTTCAGCCGTTCCTAACGGCGTGGTTAGCGGTGATTTAATTGTAAACGGAAAGAAAACTATGCTCTCAGGAAGTGGATATCACGATCACAATTGGGGCAATACACCCATACAGTATTTGTTTGATAATTGGGTGTGGTTTCGAGGAGAAATTGAAGATAAGACTATTGTAGCTGCTGTATTATATATGACCGATAAACGCGGTGGATATGATGTACCCATATTATACATAGCAGATAGTTCAAAAGTGCATGTGAATAAATTTGGTGAAGATGGTCTTTATACAAAAAAATCAACAAGAATTACAGATCTATACAATAAACATAATGAGCCTTTATTTAGAGAATTGGACATGATAACAGAAGATGGTTTCAGGGTTAATATTATCGGCAATAGCGTTATTGATAATTCAAATCTTTTTAAAAGAGGAAGAATGCCCTACCCAATTAGATTGGCAATGGGTGCGGCAAAAATCGATCCATTCTACACAAGGTTTGACAGCGAAATGAGTCTAAGTATTAACGGTAAAGCTCCAAAAACAGGCTTCGGCGTTTTTGAGATTATGGATCTAAAGTGAGTTCATCTTCTTTTAGCTTTCAAAATGTTTCTAAACGTTTTGATAGTATCATGGCTCTGGATGATATATCATTAAAAATTCCAACAAATTCTATATTTGGTTTACTTGGGCCCAATGGCAGTGGGAAATCCACTTTAATGAGAATACTCGCAGGACTTATAAAATCTTGGGATGGTTCTATACGTATAAAAGATAAGAGTTATAATTCTGAAAGCAGATGGCAGCTAAAAAATTTTGGGTTCTTAATTGAAGCTCCTTCATTTTATGAATATTTATCTGCATATGATAATCTCAAGATCTTTTCAAGATTAACTGATTCTAGCGCAGACTCTATTGATAATGTTCTTCGGACTGTGAACCTTTTTGATAGAAAAAAAGACAAGGTAAAAACCTATAGTTATGGTATGAAACAGAGGTTGGGCCTTGCTCAATCTCTTATTCATAATCCAGATATTCTGATATTAGATGAACCAAATAAT
Organism: bacterium; assembly: GCA_038127595.1. Classification (GTDB taxonomy): domain Bacteria; phylum Fidelibacterota; class Marinisomatia; order Marinisomatales; family UBA1611; genus TMED80. Next base: position 6,573 of record JAYPIC010000072.1, read on the forward strand.
GGATTAGATCCAGCAGGTGTTCGAGAGATGAGTAGAATCATTAATAAACTCCAGCGCAATGGTAAAACTATTTGTGTCAGTACCCACATTCTAAGTGAAGTTGACACATTGTGCACACATGCTGCTATTTTAAAAAAAGGAAAGCAGATCGCCAGCGTAGAATTAGATGATGAATATCATAATTACAACACATACCTACTTCATGTAGAAGATGAAAAAACTATAATTGAAAAGTTCAAAGGAAATGATGATTTTGAGGTAGAAAAAATTGATAAGAATAGCATAATTCTAAGAACAAGCTTGGATAATGCATTAAATACTTTACGTGAAATGAATTTAAATGAGGCTGGTCTAAAACACATAACGAAACAATCTAATTTGGTCCGATATTTCAATGCTTAAAAATCTCATTATCAACGAACTAATAAAAGTAATTCATAAGAAGAGAACCTACATAAGTTTCTTTTTAATTACAGTACTTATACCATTTATCGTGCTTGCAGTCAAAAATGGCGGTGGGTCCCTAGAAAATAAGCTTTATGGTCAATTAGCAGACTCATTCATCTTTGTAGGTAGTTTAGTTAATGGAAATTTATCTGCTTACATTATTATTGCCATACTTATAAGCCATATGCCTTTCTTAAGCACAATTGTAGCATCTGAAATTGTATCAGGTGAATATTCAAAAGGTACATTTCGAATGTACCTTACCAGACCTGTAAGCAGAAATATGGTTTTGCTTTCAAAATTAATTATTGTAATGACATATACGACACTTATGATGCTTTATTTTGTCATGTACACATTGCTTGTTAGCAGATTGATTATTGGAGATGGAGATCTTGTAGTTTTTCATGAAGGGCTACTAGTTTTAGATGCTTCAGACACATTTTGGCGGTTTGGTTTGAGCTTCTGGCTATCAAACATTTTAATGTTAACCGTCACCTCCCTCTGTTTTATGATCAGTACATTTTCAAAAAATAGCGTAACGCCAATTATAGTAACTATTTCGATAGTCTTTATCGGAACTGCAGTAGCGTTTATTCCAATAGAATTTTTCGAATTATTGAACCCATATCTATTCACTGGATATATAGATCTATTTCTTACTGCATTTCATGATCCTATTCCAAAGCATCTTTTTATACAAGAACTTATTGTTTGTGGCATTTGGTCGTTTATATTTATAACTACTTCATTTTACTTCTTTAACAGATGCGATATACTAGAATAATACTCATCCTGCTTATTCCAATCTCATTATTTTCAGGACAACTTGGTAAAGGTGATATCGAAACAATAATTGGAAAAACTCAAAAACAGTTTGAAAAAGCCTCTGATTATCAGGTTACTATGAAAATTGAGTTAAAAGTGCCTGGTTTTCGTATGCCAAAAAAGAAATACAAGGTTTATTTCAAACAACCTAATAAACTAAAAATCAAATCTCGAGGATTTGGAATGTTGCCAAAAACAGGAATATTTACATCCCCCATTGATAATTTCGATAATTTGAAAAATATGCGCATCATCCATTCAACTAATAATGATAATAAAGTGCACATTAAAGGCGATGTAATCGTTGACAGCCTTAAACTTAAAATGCCAAATGAGTATGCTAAATTAGGATTTAAACCCAGCGTGACTGTGGTCATCGATACCGTTGACTGGGTTATTAACAATGTAGTAACAGAGCTAGATACTCTTAAGCTAGTTGAAATAACAAATGAATATCAGATTGTGGACGATAATTTTATTATGCCTAGCTCATCTACAGTGCAATATTTTATCAAAGATGCAAAATTATCTGGTTGGCTCAAAAAAGATATCACAAGTATTGTTGGTCAAAACCCCCTAGAAAAAAATAGTGATATGGTAGAAGGAAAAATTTCCATAATCTATGAAGACTATATTATAAACCGCGGAATGAAAGACAAAATATTTGACTAGATTTTAAGATGGCAAAATTAAATTAAACCTCAAGGAACATTATATTTAAGTTTTAAGCATAAATGAATGATATCTACCTTAATCCTAATCTTTACGATGCTCTACACAGCGATATTGGAACAGACGAAAATGCAATCAAATACTATGCAAAAAAATGTAATGGCCCTGTATTAGAGATTGCTTGCGGAACTGGCAGGTTATCAAAATATATTATTGATCTTGGCCTACCATATACTGGTATCGACAATA
>JAYPIC010000073.1:0-8648 GCA_038127595.1 bacterium
AAAGTAAATATAAATGGTACTATTAAAGCGAATGATTTATTCACTAGAAATTTACTCCTATACCAATTTTGACCATTCTAGGAGAAGAATACATAGAAGGGTTTTTTACACGGTCCTCGTAATCATTAAAATCACTACGGTGAGATGCAATGTCTGTTTCTTTGATAACAGCTGTATAGGCTCTTCCTGTCTGATCATTAACCCACTCTTCATTTAACCTATCAAACAAATTGTAAATGTTAACATCTAAATTAGCATTATAACCGCCTGGCAGTTTAAAACGATAATAAAATGAACAATCCACTGAATATTTTTCGGGACGATAATCATTATTGGGATAAAGATTGATTCTTGAAAGCACACTTTCACTTTGAGGTGCGAAAGTGTAAGGTGAACCAGAATTATAGTATGCTGTCATAGACCCACCATATTTATCCGTTCCGTAAATCAGAGATCCATTCAAAGTGTGCCTTTGATCCCAGCTCATCGGAATAAATCTATTAACGGGGTCTTGGTTATTACCCGCTCTATCAAAAGTTTGACCAGGCGAATCGGCATTACCTCTCGTATATTGTAATGTGTAGTTCACCATACCTTTTAACTGACCAAAGGCCATGTCTAACTTTAATTCTAACCCACGGACGTTGCCATAATCTTTATTCGAATATAATCCGTATCTAACCTGGTTATAAGTTGAAATTGTTTTGGTTGTTAAGAGATTATATATATCTCTGTAAAATAAAGCAACATCCAAAGCCATCATTTGATTCAACTCTTGCCAAAGACCAATCTCATAGGTGATAGTTTTTTCTGGCTCAAGCAATGTGTTGCCCATTCTGGTAACAAAATTATTTGGATCAACCAAGAAACTATTGTTTTGGTACATTGCATACATAGGCGGCATTTGAAAGAAGTGCCCATAACTAAAATGAAGCACTGCTTGTCCGCCTAATTGATAGGCAAAGCCTAGTCTAGGACTTAATTGAGAAATAATAGGAGCATTTGGATAAAGGCTCATCATGGAATCCGGCAAAATAAGCTGATTAGCAGGGTTTCTTCTATCAGAAGGATAAACGCTTTGAGGATCAAATTGATCATATCGAAGACCAATATTAATAACCATATCATCAAATTCCATTTTATCTTGTACATAAAATGCTAATTCTTGTGGGGTAATACTATACACATCTGCATATGCAGAAGAATCACCGAAAATTTCAGGAACGTAAACAGAATCATTATTGGTGTTATAATATTTGTTCCTGATCTCATACCACTCATTTTTCAGATCGTGACCAAAATAATGAAGACCAGCTTTAATACTATGTGTATGATTTGCTTGCCAGTTAATATCTAGCTTAAGTGTCTGATCAACCATCGATCTTGTAGTGTGGTTTTTTGATTGGCCTCCGGTTAAAAATCCAGGCCCATAACTATCAAAATAACGATCGTGAACATATCTACTATCTAGAGGATCCTCATATACATAACTACCATAATCGTTATTAACTACAGAATATTTTAATTCATAAAATAATTTCTGAGAAAACATCTGATTCAGTTGAAAGGCAAAATAGTTTGTTACTTTGTGGTCAGTTGATCTTCCATCAGGGTTATATTTAAATGAGTGATCGTACCCTTGCCAACTATCATTACTATGTGAATATAATGTTGAAAAACGAATACCATTAAAAAAATTAAAACTCAATTTAAGTAGTGCAGATAAATTATTACTAGAGTTCATGGACACATACGAGCTATCCCCAGTTTTTTCAGAAAACCAGGTAGTAGGATCATCACTATAAAAATTAGAATAGTTATCTACTTCGAATAATCTTAATCCATTTAAGTGACCATTATTAGTCTGAACGCGAACATTACTAAAAAACGTAACCTTATCGCCAATAACGGGGCCGCCTAAACTAAACTTTATATCTTGACTGGTATTTATAGAAGGATCCAAACCAACAAATATATCCGTATTATCAGTATAATAAGAAGATCCACCTAAAGATACCGAACCCTCAAATTTTGAGCCACCATCTTTGGTTACTACATTAACCACACCGCTCATTGCTCTACCATACTCTGCGTTAAATGTCCCAGTAACAACCTCTAAGTCTTGCACTGCTTCAGGCTGGATATCAACTGTAGCGCTAGAGCCACCAAAGGTTTCATCAACCTGAATCCCATCAACCATATAAGTGACTTCAGTATTTCTTCCGCCCCTAAAATGGCCATTCACTACGCCCGCTTGCATATTAACTACCGCTCCGACGTTTTCAACAGGTAAAGCATTGATTTCATCTCCGGAAATATTTTTTATAGTACCTGTTTGGTCTTTCTTTTGAGAAAACCGTGCAACTTCAACGGTGACAACCTCACCTTCAATAACCGTCTGCTCTAGTTCAGCTTCTAATGAAAAAGTCCTATTTACTGATACAGATATATTTTCCATTTTCATGGACTTATATCCGATCATATCAATTTTAAGATTGTATTTCCCTGGAGGAATATTAATGAGAGTAAACCGGCCACTTTCATCTGAGGCTGACCCAAATGAAGTATTTTCAAGGTACACATTTGCACCAGGTAATGGCGCTGAATCAGATTTATCTTTGATCAAACCTGAAATTTTACCCGTTGTCTGAGCAAAGAGACTAAAACTCATCAGTATATATATAATGTATTTAATCATAAAATTTGTACTAAGAAGAGTGTATGAATATATATTAGTTCCGCATTTTGTAGGAAAAAGAAAGGCAGGTAAAAACCTGCCTCTCTTCTTCTAAATTAAATGAAATTACTTTAATAAAATCATTTTTTGAGTTTTGGAATTAACCCCAGCGTCTAAACGATAAAAATAAACGCCAGAAGCATGCCTACCTGCATTCCATTGAATAGTATGGAATCCAGCAACTCTATTTTCATTTACTAAGGTTTCAACTAACCTACCTGTTACACTGTAAATACCTAAGCTTACTTTCTGGTTTTCAGGAAGTGAAAACTTAATGTTAGTTACAGGGTTAAATGGGTTTGGATAGTTTTGATAAAGAGCAAATACCTCTGGGGCAATTGGGGCTTCATTATCGTTACTTAAGATAGTCGCTTGATCACCAATCCATGTGAAAGACCACTCTTGTGGGTTGTTCCACTGTTGATCAGTTGCAAGGGTTGAATAACCAATATTTCCTTCCCAAGTGCCGTTATCATTATCATGAAAATAAATATCTAAAGGTATCTTCATTCCATTAACAGGGGTAAACCTAGGATCACCAGATAACTGGGCTAAAGTATCTAAAGATATCTTACCCTCAACAACATAATCTGGATCAAACATCTCGAAATGATAATGTTCCTCATCAGAGTTTCCAATGCTTACGTTATTTGGATTATCTAACTGCAATGTGTTTTCATTTGCATAGAAAATATAATCGGGTTCATCACCTCTTTTAATCGAGTTATGCTTAGGTCCCCTAGAGTCATAAAGCCCAATGAACAACTGTAACGCATCTTGATCCCACCAGTTACCTTCTCCAAAATGATAATCGTCATCGATCACATCAGCAGCGAAGTAAATGTAGTCATCATCTATTGCAAGATAAACCGTACCATTTAAATCTGCCTCATCATCTACAGAAGCCCATACACCACCAGTTGATGGATTAATGATAAATGGCATTATGCCGCTATTTGTCCATTCACTAAGATCGCCATCCGCTACAAAATTTGAAGGAACATCTAATGATATAGTCGGAATTCCTTTTGCTTCATTTGTTATTGGTGAGCTTGTTACCCCAGGAGCACCAACATTACCAGCAGCATCAATACAAACAACTGCATAGTAATATGTAACGTTCATGTCTTCTAACGGAGCAACCAAATAGTGAGTGGCTGTTTGCGCACCTTCAATAACATTAGAAGCAATTGGCTCAACACCTGGTACTCCTATTTCTGTTATCGGATTCATACTAGCAAACACGTCATACATTTCACCTTCTTCTCCATCAATATCTGTCCAAGTAACCAAGTTGAAGTTAGCACCTGGTATCCCACTTACATTTTCAGGAGCAACTGGCGCAACAACATCAATATCAGGTGTACCTGTCCACATATTATCAAAATGGAATGTTCTACCAGCAGCACCATTACCTTCAGATAAAATCTGAAAAACTGTAATTGCGCTTGTGTCAAGATCTGTGGTGTTGTCAACATAAGCAAAATCTTTTAAAGCATGCTTATAATGATTCCAACCGCCGGCAGCAACTGGCGTGAAATTTGCACCTACCTTACCAGTACCACCTTCAAACTGCAACCTTAATTGCGGCGCATCTGGTTCGCTATGCATCCAGAAAGAAATCGAATCACTTAACCATTCACCACCACTGTGAAGATCTACTGGAGGAGCCATATTAAAACCACCACCAGTCCAAGCATCTTGCTGAACATATGTTAATGCATTAGTACCTGGGATGTATCCACCACCTTCAGTAATGAACATTTGTGCACCACCCCATGCGAATGGACTACCCCATCCTGGAGGTGTACCCATGCCATTAAAGATTACAAGATCGATACCTTTATAACCAACAAGTTTAAAATCATCAATAATTACTGTACCGCTCACATGGTCGCCTTCTCCACCGCCACCGATTGAGAATTCAAGGTGAAAACCACCAATAGCATGCGCATCAAACTCATAATTATCAGCATCGCCAGCCCAGCCAGTTAGGTTCAACCCGCCGCCGTTCCAATCGTCATTTCTAACTAAAGGCATAGTGACAGTATTCCAGCCAGGTTCACTATCTAGTATATAGTGAAAAGAGTAATAATACTCTCCTAAACCTGAATAATCATCATCAACACCAGCATAATCACTAATATTTAATCTTAAATGAATACGGTTTGCTTCTGAAGCTGGTATAGAGTTGTAATATTGAAAAGATATGCTATCATACATAGACCAGTCCCAAAGTTCTCCATGTTCACGCTGCATAGAGAAAATAGTTGTTGCATTTTCTTCAAATGTTGATTCAAAAGTCTGCTGAATCGTTTTCTCAGCTAATTGATTGTTTTGAATCAATGAAGGTGCTGGATTAACATGCACATGGACATTTGTTAAAGTTACTGGTGCATCAAGTGTATTTACATAAAGCAAGAAAGAACTAAATGTGTTTTCTCCTTGCGATGGTATATCCACAACATATTCCATAGGATCAGTACCAGATACAGTAACTGCATCTGTATTATAACTAGGATCTACATCTGGATAAGGATTGTATTCAAACCTAAAATGCACACTAGCATCTGTTCCAGCTGTTGAGCCCATAAAAGAAATTGAACCACCATTTGGAAAAGAAAATGGATAAACAGAAACATCTTCATTTGCAAATCCTGCCCATCCTTCAGCTCCTGTCGGAGTAGTGTAAGTCATTGTAGCTGTGTCAACTTCAGCACCGCCAAATGGACCCGAGAAAACTATATCAGCCATTGGAGGCGGATTTTTGTGAACATTAACATGAGTGAGCGTAACAGGTGCATCAAGTGTATTTACATAAAGTAAAAAAGAACTGAATGTGTTTTCTCCTTGAGGAGGAATGTCTACACTGTAATGCGCCGGATCTGTTCCAGATACAGTGACAGCAGCAGTATTATAGCTAGGTTCCGTATCGGGATAAGGATTATACTCAAAACGGAAATTAACTTCAGCATCTGTGCCAGCAGTAGATCCCATGAAAGAAATTGAACCGCCATTTGGAAAAGAAAATGGATAAATAGAAACATCTTCATTTGCAAATCCTGCCCATCCTTCAGCACCCGTTGGGTTTGTATAAGTATTAGTAGCGCTATCTACTTGAGCACCTCCAAATTCACCAGAAAAAACGACACCCTCATGAACATGAACATTGGTAAGCGTAACAGGAGCATCTAAAGTGGTCACATAGAGCAAGAAGGAACTAAATGTGTTTGCTCCTTGAGGAGGAATGTCCACGCTGTAATGTGCTGGATCTGTTCCAGATATAGTGACAGCAGCAGTATTATAGCTAGGTTCCGTATCGGGATAAGGATTATACTCAAAACGGAAATAAACTTCAACATCTGTACCAGCAGTTGAACCCATAAATGAAATAGTTCCCCCACCAGGAAAACTAAAAGGATAATAAGATGTGTCTTCATTTGCAAATCCTGCCCACCCTTCAGCTCCTGTTGGAGTAGTGTAGGTCATTGTCGCTGTGTCAACTTCAGCACCACCAAATGGACCTGAAAAAACAATGGAAGGACCATCCATTACACCTGGTCCTGTTCCACCACCACCTCCAGATGTGTCAGGAGGCAAAGGAGCGCGCGCATAATGAAATACCTTAGCGTACCCACCCCAAGATTCAGAATTGTGACCGCTATATTCAAGTTGTAGCGCCCCAGTTCCTTCAGCAACTTGGTCTGTTATGTAACTAACATTTACATAACTTAATGTGCTATCAGCATTTTCTGAAATTTCATATCCCCAGTATGCACTATCAACTGGTGCAGAATCAAAACTTTCAATCTGCATTTGGCCAAATGACAATAAAGGGACAAAGATTAGAGTAAAAAATGATATCTTTTTGCTCATATTATTTTCCTTCTTATTACGTTAAAAACTGTTTTAAATCTAAAACTTGCTCATAATTAGACCTAAAATCTTTTTTGATGTTTATAAACATAATCCATATTTAGCTAAACATGCAATATTTTTTCATATTTTTTCATATTTTTTACACAAAAATGAAAAAAATTTGCAATATTTGAAATAATAGCCTACTTTTACTTGATTAATTCAAAAGAATTAAGACAATTAAGGAAGGAAAATGAGAGCAACTCTAAAGCAAGTTGCCGACGATACAGGGCTTTCTATAGCTACTGTATCTAGAGCACTTAGGCGAAAAAATAGAAGATACTCAGTAAATGAAGAAAAGATATACGCAGCTGCGCGCAAGCTGGGATATCCATTCATTGGCGAGTCTGATTCTTCCGATAAAACAACAATTGCCTTGGTAACTGAAATAAGGCAAGGGGAATTCTATTCCTCGCTTTTTCACGGCCTACATGTTGCAACAAGAGATTCACAATCTGACATAGTTTTTGTAAATGTCGATGGCGCTCTTGATAATAATTATAACTGGCAAGAAGATCCAGTTGACTACATAATCAATTTGAGTAAAAAATATAGTGGTATATGCCTTTTTCTACCTGGTTTAAATAAAGAGAGTTACGCTGCCATTAAAGAAGGGGTTGGGACCTACCCTATTGTTTCTTTGATCCCAGGAAAAAACTTAAAAGTAGACACTGTTTCATTCGATTCTTATAGTGGTGGCTATATGATAGCAAAACATTTTGAAGAAATAGGTTACAATAATATGGGAATTATTACAGGCCCTGGAAATGTTATGGACTCCTCTTTTAGAAAAAACGGCTTTGTGGATCATATAAATGAAAGATCAAATTTAAATCTTTTATGGAGCTTTGAAGGCGATTTTTCAAGCGAGTCAGGAAGTCAAGCTTTTCTAGATTTTAAAGAAAGAGGGTTGAAAAAAATTGCAATTTTTGGATGCAACGACCACTCCTGTTTTGGGTTTATGAAGGCGGCAAATGAAAATGGATATAAGATACCAGAAGACTTTATAATAGCTGGATATGACAATTTATCTTTTTGTGAATCTATTACTCCTGAGCTTACTTCAATTTCAACTGATTTTGAAAGCCTCGGTAAAAGGGCAATTCGCACAATAGAGAATATGGTTTCTGAAAAAAAAGAAATTATTGGTCAGGTTTCAATGATCCCGGTGAATATTGTAATTAGAAAAAGCACAAAAGCATAGCTCTTAACCAAATAAACTCAATGCGGATATCCTTACTTTTTTCTATACTTTTATTTGCATTTCAATCATGCAAAGAAAAAGATCAACAAATTGATGAATGGAAACTTGTGTGGAGTGATGAATTCAATGATCAACAAATTGATCTTTCCAGCTGGGCATTCGATATTGGTACAGGCGCTCCTTCTTTTAAAGAATATGGAATTAGTTCCCCCTACTTCACCCCAGAAAATTTTCCTAATGATAACTTTTCAGTGCGTTGGGAAGGTCAAATTAAAATAGATCAAAGCTCAATGTATACTTTTTACACAATATCAGATGACGGGGTGAGGCTTTTCATTAATGGCAAAAACATAATCAATAATTGGCAAGCTCAACCAGCAACTGAAAACAAAGGGTCAATAACTCTTAAAGGCAACAATACATATCCAATTGTAATTGAGTACTTTGAAGATAGTGGCGGAGAAGCAATGATATTGGGTTGGGAAAGTGAAAATTTTAAAAAAAAGCTAATTACAAGCGAAAACCTTGTAACCAATGATGGGAGGCCTGGACTAAAGGGAACATATTATAGAAACAAAACGCTCAAAAGCTCGGAAAAGAAAAAACCGGTAATTAGAATAGATAAAGAACTAAACTGGGTCACAGGAGGAGGATGGGGCAATAATGAAGCTCAGTATTACACAGATAATCCTAAAAATGTAAGAGTCCAAAATGGTAGGTTGGTTATTGAAGCTTTAAAAGAAGATTTTTATGGGTCTAAATATACAAGTTCGAGAATAAAAACAAAAA
>JAYPIC010000074.1:0-8575 GCA_038127595.1 bacterium
TGAGCTTGAGGTAATACCAAAGTTATTATTTCAAGCTAGGGGAAATTTAACTGGTAATGCTAGAGATCTTTGGGTCGCCGGAATTGAGAATTTTAAAGATCAAGAAAAAAATATACTCTACATTAGAGAAAAAATAAGGGATGAACATGGTAAAAAGTTTGATAAGTTTCTCAAAAAACCCATTGAAAAAGCTCTAAAAGCAAATAAGGAATTTTTAGATTGGCTGATATCAAAAGAACCATCCAAAAATGGACCATCAGGGATAGGGAAAGAAAATTATTCATGGTATCAGCAAAATGTTCATCTAGTGCCTTTATCATGGGAAGAGGAAGTCTCTTTATTGAAAAGAGAATTGGATAGAGCATGGAGCTCATTAAAGTTTCAAGAACACCTAAACCGTGACCTCCCGCAGTTAAAATCAGCAAAAACCAGAGAAGAATTTGATGCCATGAAGGAAAATGGCGTTAATAGGTTGATGAGCTTTTTATCAGAGAACAAAATAATGGATATTAAAGAAAATATGGAACCAGCTTTGAGAGAGCATATGGGAGAATTTGTTCCTGAAGAAGATAGAAACTTTTTTTATATTGGGATGCATTATGACCCTGTTCCTTTGTATACCCATTTTTACCATTGGTTTGACTTAGCAGAGGTAAGAGATAACCCTCATAAAAGTCCTATTCGAAAAGGACCTTTGTTGTACAATATTTTTGATTCTAAAAGTGAGGGTATTGCAACTGGAGTAGAGGAAATGTTTATGCAGCTAGGTCTCTATGAAGATAGTCCAAGATCAAAAGAAATTGTTTGGATAATGCTTGCTCAAAGAGCTGCAAGGGGTCTAGGATCGTTATATGCTCATGCAAATCTAATGACTATGGAAGAAGCTGGTAAGGTTCATGTAGAATGGACTCCTCGAGGTTGGATGGAAAGAGAGCCCCACTTATTACAATTTGAGCAACATTTATACCTTCGTCAACCTGGGTATGGAACTTGCTACATAACAGGCAAGTATCTTATTGAAAATCTTATTAAAGGTGTTTCTAAAAAATTAGAAAATGAGGGAAAAGATTTTAGCATAAGAGACTTCCTCCGGTATTATAACAACGCAGGGAACATACCAGTGGAACTTATTAGGTGGGAAATGATTGGTGATAAAAAATAAAAAATATTTATTACATTACAGAGAAAAAAGGAATACATTTAATAATTAACTAAAGAGGAAAAAATGGAAACAGGTAAAGTAAAATTCTACAATAGAGAAAAACGCTATGGATTTGTTACTGGCGATGACGGTACAGATTACTTTTTTCATGAGTCAATGCTAGCTGAAGGTCAGCAAGTACGCGATGAAGATAAAGTAGAGTTTAATGCAACTGATGGAGATAGAGGTAAACAAGCTACCGATATATCCCGTATAGATTAATTTTATTGAAACCCTTATTATATAGGGTATCTTCTCATGTTTAGACTGTTCAGTCTAAAAACATCCACAAAAAATATTATTTAGTATTTTTAGTAAATTAACCTATGTGCAGGGCTATTGTTCTCATAATTAATACTTTTGCCTACTAAAATGGTAAAAGCTTTAATTGTAATGAGATCGGTAGCCCTTTTTTTTTCGTGCTGTTCATTTGTATTCTCCCAATTTGACCCAGACCCCCAACGATATTTTCATTCAAAAACGGGAAAAGAACTATTTATTGAACAATTTATTGAATGGGATAACAAAAATACTTTTGCAAAAAATGGGTTACTATTCATCGGAAGTTCAAGCATTAGGCTCTGGCCAACAAATAAATATTTTAGTGGTAATATAATCAATCGAGGTTTTGGAGGTTCACATCTTTCTGATATTATTTTTTACTTTGATGAGATTGTTAGTAAATATCAGCCTAGAATGATATTTATTTATGCTGGGGATAACGACATTGCTGATAAAAAATCTCCAATGATGTTATTAGATGACTTTAAAATATTCGCAGATTTAGTAAATAAGAAAATTGATGAGTGTTTAATTGTCTTCATTCCCATAAAACCTAGTCCTTCAAGATGGGGATTCTGGGAAAAAATGAAAAAAGCTAACTCTTTCATTAGAGATTATGCCAAGAAAAATGAAAAGGTATTTTACATTGATACTGCTAATCCAATGATTGGAAAAAATGGTAAACCAAAATCAGATCTATTTGTAAAAGATAGTCTTCATTTAAATAGTAATGGCTATGATCTTTGGAGTTCCAAGGTTAATTCATTTCTTGATTCTTTAACGCGTTAGTGTTGTTTATTAAAGAATAAGTGATATTTTGTAAGGGCCACACTAAAATATAATTGTGGTAATTATTTACCACTCTATTTACCTTGTACTTACATGCTAAAGAGAATAATATTAATCATATTAAAATTATCTCCCTTTTCAAAAAAATGGTTCTGGGAAAAGTGGTATGATATTTTTGCGAAAAAAGCCCGTAATACTAATTTAAGACTTATGAATTATGGTTACCATGCTCATGATTTTGAACTTAATTTGTCAGAAGAGGATTATATTGAAAGGTACCCCATACAGCTCTATCATTTTGTCACTAGTCATGCTGATATAAAAGATAAAAATGTTTTAGAGGTTGGTTCTGGTAGGGGTGGAGGAGCTTCTTACATAGCAAGATATCTTTCTCCTTCATCAATTACGGGAGTTGATATATCTAATGAGGCTGTAGCTCTATGCTCAGAATTTTATGATGTACCTAACTTAAACTTTATTTGCGCAGATTCAGAAAGTTTACCTTTTCCAGATAATTCCTTTGATGTACTGGTTAATGTTGAATCTTCTCATTGTTATGGGGATGTCACCAAATTTTTAAAAGAGTCGTATCGTGTTTTAAAAAAAGATGGTTACTTTCTTTTTTGTGATTTTAGAACTGCTGACGGGCTTCAAGAGCTGTATGGCCAGTTTAGTAGTTCAGAATTGAAATTTTTGAATAGAATTGATATTACTGATAATATCATACAAGGTTTAGATAAATTATCGAAATATCGCGAAGATCACATAGATGAGAGCGTATCTGTTTTCATTAGAAAACTGTTCAAAACATATGCAGGTATTAAAGGAACAGAGATATATAATTCTTTTGTAAATGGTTCGATGATCTATGTTTGTGCAATTTTAAAAAAATAGAAGACCAAGTATTAGAATTAATCATAAAATAAGATTATTTTTGGTTCTGTTATTTCATTGAATTAAAAAGTTTATAGGATTCGATCATGAGATGGTACATTGAAGTTGTCTTTAACAATTATTTCAATTTTTACGGTAGAGCAAGACGTAAAGAATATTGGACATTTTTGCTGATACATTTTGTTATTTCCATTGGATTATATTTCATTTCAAAAATTGTACTCATAGCGTATCTGTTCATAACAATTTGCCCACTTGTAGCAGTAGGTATACGAAGATTACATGATACCGGTAAAAATAGTTTTTGGATTCTTATTGCCGGGCTACCTCCTTTGAACCTACTATATATTTATTATATGTGTTTAGATAGTGATCCAAAAACAAATATTCACGGTGAATCACCCAAAAGGTCATACATGGACAAAATATTAAGTGATAATCTTGATCCACCTACTGTAAGTCCACTTTCTAGTTCTCGTTTTGACAATCTAAGTGTAGATCTTTCTAGACTTAATCCTGAAAAAATATTTGGTAGTGAAACTACAGTTCAGATTATCATATTAGTGGTTATTTTAATTTCCATTTTGATTAAGAGCATTTAGAGTTTAGAAAAATACGTTTTTATAATTCAAAGAATTAGGAGTATCTAATGAAGTTATTTTTAGTACATGCAGGATTTTATGATGATAATGTATCAGGCGGTTTTTATGAGTCCCACACCAACTATTTTGTAGTTGCTACAGATGTTAAACAGGCTAAGCAAAAAGCTAAAGCTATACCTGAGTACAAGAATAAAAAAATGCATATAGACGGCATAAAAGAAATAGATATAGTTGATGGTTACAGAATATCTTTACATGAAAATATTGATGGGTCTACTTTGGATAACAGTGATTATTCTTATGATGAAGTGAAAAAAATGTAATACCAAAATAAAATTTTTGAAATGATTGGAGATACAATATGCTTAATTACCTAAATGGCTTTCTAACATCCATGCTTATTATTGGTTCTTTTTTTTTGATAACGGGCGCAAAATATGGAGGGTCCCAGCATTTTGGTGATATAATTGCAAACTCTATCACAATCACAGATAAGAATGGCTTCGGTGGTGTTTTCAAAGTAGTAGACAAGGATGGAAATACGCTTTTATCAATTAAAAACGGTAATATAAATATATTCAATGAGGAAAATGTTTCTATCGTTGATATCAGCCCTGGAACTAGGGGCGAAGGAAAAGTTTCTCTACGCAATGGAGGGAAAATTAATACATTTAATGAAAATGGATTAAAGACCACTTCTATTGGGGAAAACAGTTTCGGTGAGGGCCTTATCTCAACATTTAATATAAATGCAAAATTAACCTCATCTATTGGAAGCGTTGATGGTGGTTATGGTAAGCTTAGTATCTTTGATAACCAAGGAAGAGAAGCTCTTCATTTAACGAAGTCTTTAACTACATTCAATTCAGATGGAAAACTAACAGGTAGATACGGAACCAATAACGCGGGACATGGATCCGTACTGCTTTATGATAAGTTTGGCAATAGGGGTTGGTTTAAAACTGGAAAAAATTCGTAATAAATGAACAAGATAAATAACAATGATATAAAGCTCAATATTAAAAACCATGAGTATCAATTAGTTAATCAACCAGAATTTAATTTCACAAGTGTGACAACATTTGTAGGAAGTTTTTTTGAACCTTTTGATGAGGTTAAAGTTGCAAATCATCTTGTAAACAATGTTCCTAAATATTTTGCAGAAACTCCAGAATCGATTATGAAACAGTGGCAGATTGCTAGGGAATATGGAACGGAGGTTCATCTTGAAATTGAGAACTGGCTTAAAGATGGTACTGACCCAAAAGATAGTAAATCAATTGCTGCTGCTAAATGGTTTGGAGCATATGTCTCAAAACCCAATATTGATACTTTTTCTGAGGTGATCGTTTATAGTAAAGAAATCGCAATAGCTGGTACTATTGATGTTCTAATGATGGACAAAAAATCAGGTGACTATGTATTAATTGATTGGAAAACCTCAAAGAAAATAGACAAAACCTCATTTAATGGTAAAAAAGGTATCAAAAAAGAAACATGTCATATTGATGACTGTAAGTATAATCATTACACCTTACAGCTATCTTTATATAGGTATATTCTTGAAAAATACTATGAAATACCAGTTGCAAGGCAATTGGTAGCACAACTAAAAGATGATGGTGTTGAAACTTATTCTACTCCTTATATGAAAAATGAAATAGTAAGTATGCTTAACAGCATCAACTAGATATGGCTGATAAAAAAGAATTTAAAAATGATTTTTCTTGGAGTTTTTCAAGAGATAATGCATTTAATACATGCAAAAGGAAATACTATTATTCTTACTATGGAAGCTGGGGTGGATGGAACAAAGATGCTGATGAACTTAGTAAAAAATTGTATATGTTAAATAAGATGACGTCTTTACCAATGTTAGCTGGTTCGATAGTGCATGACGAGGTAGAGAGGACACTGAAGGTTCTTCGATATGGAAGGAAAGCTGATATAGATAAATCAAAAGAAAATGTCATAAAAAACTTTAAACAATCATGGGCTCAGTCAAAAAATAAAGAGTGGAAAGAAAATCCAAAATGGAAAACAAATCTATTTGAGCATTACTATGAAAAGACTATGAGTGACCAAGAGTTACTTGATATTAGAGACCTAATGATCAATAGTGTCGATGGTTTTTTTGCATCAGACTCTTACCGGTTCATTCAAACTATGTCTGATACACAATGGCTTGCTATTGAGGACTTGGACTCTTTTGAGGTTCATGGTGCAAAACTTTGGGTAAAGCTAGACTTTGCAATTAGACATGGTGAGAGAGTTTATATATATGATTGGAAAACAGGGAAAGTAGCGAAAGAAAATGAAGTTCAATTGGCTATCTATGCTCTATACGCAAAACAAAAATGGGACGTTGATCTAAGTCTAATACGTTTATTTGATGTTTACCTTAATCAGCAGTTACCAGTTAAGGTTAAACCAACAGGGAGACTCATTGATTCTGCAAAGGTGTTTATAGAAAATAGTATTGATTCTATGAAAGAACATCTTACCAACGTAGATAATAATGAAACTGAAATTGATCTATTTCCAGTTGTAGGGGAAGATAGAGAAAGTTATCCGTGCAGCTATTGTAGTTTTCAAACTATATGTTACGATCAATAAAATAATAGGTATATAGTTATGTTTCAAAAAACAAAGTATTTAGTTTGGCTCCTAGGAGTTATAATATGGAATTATGGTTTCCCAGGAGCTATGCCAATTTATGATGTTGGGGTAGCAATTTTATTGAAACACATTTTTGATATTGGTAGACTACTACCCTAAATAAAATTGAATTAAAAAGAGTGAGCTATAAAAATAATTCATACGTAACAGGAAGTTTAAAATGAGCGAAAGAACTGCTGTCCTTTTTCTTGTACTTTGCATAGCTGCATTGCTTGGTCTAATAGAGCTTGAGAAAGTATTTGAAGAGGAGAAAATTGCTAAAAAAGAGCGCCAGATAGCTGAGATCAAAAAGCAAAAAGAAGATCAAAAAAAAGCTGCTGAACTTGAAGATAAAATTTTTAAAGTAAGAATAAAACATGATGGTAGGCCTGAAACAAGTACCGCAACAGTAATTCTTGATGCAGGTGGATCTTACGATCCGAACAAGGTTGATAAATTAATATTTGAATGGAAGCAGATATCGGGTAAAACTGTTTATCTTGAACCAAACCCTAGCTCTCCAAGGGTTGCGTTTAATGCTGGACCTGGTGAATATAAATTTGAAATTACACTTACTGATGGATATGGGACGCTTATTAAAGACACAAAAATTGTCCATGTTCTAGAAGAGTCAAATGACTTACCCGTTCTTGAGACAAGAGTTTTGGCTAAATAGTTAAAGTGATTATTTAAATGAATTTAGCCAGTCCTAAAATATCCCAAATTGAGAAAGATAAGATCTTTTTAAACTTAGACAATGATGCAAAGCAGGATATTATTAGTTTAAGTTCAAGATATCGGTTTTCATTTCAGGATCTGAGACAGCTTTCAATTATAGCCACTGATTTTTACATGTGGGATAATGAAACTGTAATGGAATGCATTGAGAAGTTTGAACTTTCCTCTAATAATCCACTTAATAAAAAAGAAATTATGTCTCACATTAAAGGTGAGTGGAACAAACTAAAATCATCTAAGATTAAATATAAGGAAATTGACAAAATAAATACTCAAAGGCCTAAACCTAGAAAAGTTGAACTCAATGATCAGAATAATGAGGTTTTTGGCATGTGTCCTGTTGCATCGGAAAAAACTGTTTGCTGCAACCTAATGACTATTGATGCTGTGCAAGGATGTAGCTTGGGTTGTAGTTATTGTAGTATTCAAACTTTTTATTCTGATGGGAAAATATCTATTGATAAAAATTTAGCGGAAAAACTGGCTAATATTCCTTTAGACCCCAATAAAAAATATCACATAGGCTCTGGGCAATCATCTGATTCACTCGCAATAGGTAATAGAGAGGGCGTGTTGGATGCGCAATTAGATTTTGCAAGAAATAATTCAAACATTATTTTAGAATTCAAAACCAAATCAAATAATATATCGCACCTATTAAAAACCGATATACCTAAAAATGTTTTTGTAAGTTGGTCATTAAATCCTCAAATATTTATTGATAATGAGGAACATGGAACAGCAAGTCTTCAAGAACGCTTAAACTCTGCAAAAAAATTATCTGACAAGGGTGTTTTAGTTGGATTTCATTTTCATCCCATTGTTTATTATGAGGGGTATGAGGATGATTATAAAAATATTGTTAAAAAAGTTATGTCGATGTTTCATCCATCTCAGGTTGCTATGATATCTATGGGTACTTTGACTTTTATTAAACCTGCGATCAATAAGCTCAGGTCCACAGGATTAAAAAGTAAAGTTCTACAAATTCCAATGGAGGATGCTGTTGGAAAATCATCATATACAAAAGAAGTTAAAAAAGAAATTTTCTCTAATGTATATGATGAATTCAGCTCATGGCATAAGGATCTATTCTTTTATTTATGTATGGAAGAAAGTTCAATATGGGAGATGGTCTTTGGTGATTATTACAAGAGTAATACTGATTTTGAAACAGCTCTTTTTGAAAGCGTATCCTTAAAAATGGATGCTCTTCAAGTTGCCTGATTTTCTTACTGTCTAGCCCAATAAATTTTTTAGAAACCATTTAAATTGGAGGGAATATGAAACAATATTTAATTGGGTTTATTTCTGCTACTATGCTTACTACTAGTTTTTTTCTTTTTGTTGGTGCAAAAAAGCGTAGTATAGATAATCTAACAGTTCAGAAAATTACCATTGTTGATGAATC